>NZ_AYGX02000105.1 GCF_000498955.2 Lactiplantibacillus fabifermentans DSM 21115
TCAGGTTATGCTGAACAATTTGTCCAAAAATTCGGATTAAATTTGCAATCTACCCTATTGCTTTTTTTCATCTCGTTAACCGGAAAATAACCTCAATTATACAAGCTTTTAACCCGGAACTGGTACGCTAAGTTCTGAATTAAAAAAACTAATAAAGCAGGTCTTAATATGTCAACTAAAGCCATGGTTTTACTCATTGACGGCGCCCGCGCCGAATATTTGACGCCAGAATATGCCCCCAACCTTAACCGGCTCGCCGCCACCGCTAACGGCTTCGCTAAAGTCGTTACTGGGCAAATGCCGTCAGTCACTAACGTTAACCACGCCAGTATTTTAACGGGAACCCCGCCGGCTATTAATGGCATCAATGGTAACGTCTTTTTTGACCCCGCTACCCAGACAGAAACCTTTATTGAGTCCCCGAAATATCTCAAGGCACCGACAATTTTCACCAAATTAGCCCAACAACATTTAGATTCCGCACTCCTGACCGTCAAAGGTAAGATCGACCAAGTCTTTGGCACTGACGCCACTTATCGGATTAACGCCGAAGCTGCGGATTCGACTCTCCTAACTGCCATTGGCGCGAGTTTGCCACCGGAAATTAATAGCTTAGCGAGTGGCCAATGGGTTGTTAAAACCGCCAAACAGCTTATTGCAACTAAATCACCGGCCTTCGTTTACGCCACAACGAATGATTACGTGATGCACCACTATGCCCCTAACCAACCGGAGGCCCAAGCTTTTATTCGCGGCATTGACGAACAACTCGCCGCCATTCACGCCCTAGAACCGGAACGGACCATTTATGTCATCGCTGACCACGGTATGCAAGCGAAGCCGACTTTACTGAATTTAGAACGCCTCTTAGCGACACATGCTTTAACAACCCACGTGGTCTTACCATTAGCCGATCGTTATTTAAAAAATCACGCCTATCAAGAATCTGGCACCGCATATATTTACGTTCCGAAAGCAACCGACTTAGCTCCGGTCAAAAAAGTCTTACAACAAACAGCTGGTGTGGAACAAGTCCTAACGCGCCAAGCAGCCGCGGCACAGTACCAATTAGATGCGCAGCGCATTGGCGACTTGGTTGTCTTAGGGACGGCTGACACAGCGTTTGGCCTGACGCCGACGCCACGCTTAACTAATTACCCGGGCCGCTCCCATGGGTCATTGCACGAACTGACCGTGCCATTATTTTGCATAACACCAGCCGCCATGGACGCCACGACTTTTACCCGTTCGCGCGATATTTTTAGTCATTTGTTGGACCAATTTCGTGGCTAAGCATTTTAGTTCATTAAGATGAGCGAAACGCATGACAGGCCCTACTTTTTCCGGCATACTAGTCGCAAAGAGGTGGCGAACATGCAACATACAACCCGGCAGGCGGCCTTACAAATGATTCAAACCGCCGCCGTATTTACTGTGGCCACGATTGATGCGAGTGGCTTTCCAACGTTAGTCGCGCTAAGTCCCTTACCAACTCGGCGGAGTTTAGCCCAGCTTTTCTTCTATACTAGTCGCCAAACCATGACGGCCAAAAATATTCAGTCCTGCAAAAAGGCAACGCTCTTTTGTTATAACTTAGACGACTACGCCTCAGTGATGCTCAAAGGCCAGCTACGCGTGGTGGGCCATGATGAATTTGCTGAGGATTGGCACCAAGCGCTAAATGACTTTCAACAACGCTTAGCTTACAAAGAACCCATTATTTTAAAATTTCAAACGCAAACGATTAAGATCCGCCAAATGATGGCAATGGATCACCTAGAATTATTGCCGCATACTGAATAACCACGCACCATTACGGTTTACTAAACCGAGTATCGCAGTACCATCATTCCAATAACCCCCATAGCCGTTACCTAAAAATAGGGACGGCTATTTTTGGCCGCATCCAAAGGTATTTATCTAATAAGCAAATTAATTTTTGGTATTATCACATCTACCAAAAACGCCCACATAACACGCCTAACACAGATTAGTTTATTAATTTTCATTATCAATCCAAAAATTTATGCGAACATTTGCTCCTTTTTAGTGCTAACATTTGCGTCGCTAAAAAAAAGAGACTAAGGTGGAGATGAGTTAAAAAATATCTTTTTCTACCTATATATGATGGTATTTTTAGTCAACTAACTAAGGAGTGTGCCCCAACAATGCAACTAATTAGATTACGAATTGATAATGAAGCCATGGATATCGCCTACCACCCGGAGGCCGATCAAGCCGCCACGGCGCATTACTTGATTGCTTACAATCCTGACCAAGGTATCGGTGAAAACTTAGAAAATATCAAAGTCCGGCTGGCCGGCTTAAAATTTGAGGCGGCCATTTTGGAAAATGGCCTCGATTACCCATTCTCCGACACGATCGTTGGCGTCAACTATGACCGGATTGACGTCGGCTTAGCGTTAACAAACATGCTAAACATTCCCGTCGTCAGTCGCGCTGCTGTGGATCGTGACGGCTTGACCGCGGCTATCAAAGCGAAGACGACCTATCTCAAGTGGCACTTGGACTACTACGGACAATACGATGGCGTCCGTAACAACGGTCAAGAAGCCATGCTCACGATTGGGAACGGGTATTTTGGCTTACGGGGTGCCTATGTGGAAGCCCGGGCCGATGAAAATAATTATCCCGGTACGTACGTCGCTGGCGTCTTTGACCAAGAAACGACTAAGATTAAAGACCATGACGTGGTCAACGAAGACCTCGTCAACTTACCCAATGCCCAATACATGACATTTGGTGTTGATCACCAAGCCCCGTTTAAAATCACTTCCCATAACGTCCAAGATGTCTACCGCAGCTTAGATTTAAAAACGGGTATCTTAACCACGACCATGATCGTCCAACTTTCTTCCGGCCATTTATTACAAGTTAAGGCCCAAAAGATTGCTAATATGCGCGACTGGCATCGTTATAACTTGCGCTACCAAATCACGCCACTCAACTTCTCAGGTAATTTACAAATCTACAGCGAAATCGATGGAAGCGTTGTCAACAGTAATGTAACTCGGTATAATGTTTTTGGTAGATTGTAAAATTAATCCGAACGCTGTTCGGACAAAAAAGATCAGCTT
>NZ_AYGX02000106.1 GCF_000498955.2 Lactiplantibacillus fabifermentans DSM 21115
TACAGTTAATCTAGGATAACCATACATGGGATATTTTAACCAAAGTGACAGTAACTGTTGTTTGATCAATTGACGTCGGCAGGCAGTTTTACTGGGTTGCCAATGACGATAAACGTAATAGGTGGAACGAGGAATCTTTAGAGTTCTTAAAATATGAGTAATGCGGTGTTTGGCTTGCAAATTAGCCTGGACAATTTCTAAAACGACTGCTCGTCCTTTAGCCATTAGTTTTTTGCCAACAACACCGCTGCTCGTTTTAAAATATCAAGTTCCTCCTTAAGTCGGTGGTTTTCCTTGATTAGGGCGCGTTCGTTGTCCGAAAGGACCTTGGTGTTATTGGGATTAGCCTGATTGATCCATTTAGTAACCGTGGAAACACTGACGTTATATTCCTTAGCTAAGGAATTAGCTGAGCGGCCAGTTTTGTGTAGTGCCACGATAGATGATTTAAATTCGGCTGAGTATCGATTGTTAGAATATTTAGTAGGCATAATAAAAGACTCCTTTGAGATAATTATAGCGAACAAGTTGTCCGTAATTACATCATAAGAGCC
>NZ_AYGX02000009.1 GCF_000498955.2 Lactiplantibacillus fabifermentans DSM 21115
GGTTATGCTGAACAATTTGTCCAAAAATTCGGATTAAATTTGCAATCTACCATATTTATGAAAAATCATCATGTTTTAATTGGAATTTGATAAATATTGACTGCATATCATTATTTTAATAAGTCGAGTCCGCGATATAATTGAGGTAAAGAAATGGGGCGATGAGCATGATGAAAAAGCACATTGATTGGACGCTAAGCAATTTATTCGCAGCCTTACTCTTAATTTTAGGTCTCGGCTTGTTATTAGTCGCGGTCATCACCTGCTTCGGCACCAAAATTAGCATCGACGCCGTCATCACCGCAGCCGTCTTACCACTAGCGGGCATCATCTATTTGCACCCAGCGCCGTTTAGCATTTTGGCCCCCACGATTGGCATTGTCAGTCTGAGTGCTGGCTACGTCAGTTATTTCAGCAGTCCGCATCAATGGTGGCTAGCCATCATTGCAACCTTGATTATGGCAGTCCTCCTCAGTTACGGCTTCAGCCTCCGCAAGACATTACGTCAACGCCACAGCAGTTGGTATCGTTGAACACAACTAACCGTTATTTCAATAGTAGCCACAATGTGCACGGTCATCACTTGATCGTGCACATTTTCATGCATGAATATACATTGTTTATGAATGGAGCAAATATTCCCATCAACATTGAGTTTTCCACAGTGGATAACTTTCGAAACTAGCCTCGACCTATCCCCACTTTCCACAAAAAAATGGCTACTTTATCCCCATTAGTGCATAACATCTTCAATTTGGCCGTAATTAACTACTAGTTATCCACATACACACTTCTGATTGGGTTGTTTCCCACATATGGTTATTATTACAATGAGTTGACCGTATTTCACGATACTCAGCAAAAGGAATGGCCAACATGTATCGGCCCGAATACCAAGCTAAATTAGCGTGACCCCATTATTATCAAAGATCAATCTAGCTGCCAGTTGACCATAATGGAAGTCGCCATGCGGGTGGCGTTAACGGGATTGGTTTGTATCCCGTTTACACCACGGACGCCTTTTGAGACTTGGGTTTTAGGCTCAAAAGCGAGGTCCAAGACCGCTTCTCAGGCTTGGACCGTCCCAGGACGATGGCATTACGGTCAGCCAACTGTGGCAATAATAACTTCACAACATTTCCCCATGCCTAGCGACAAATACGAACAGATGTTTTATAATGGTAGCCGACTATCTTTAGAGAGGAGTTGCACGATGGCAACTAAGATTGGGATTCGCCAATTGGTGGAGTTCGTCTTGCGCAAAGGCGATTTAAATGAAGTTAAGAATAGCCAAAACACCGCCTTAGCTGGCGCCCGGATTCATCGGCAACTCCAAAGTAGCCGTTCCGCCGACTACGAAAGCGAAGTTTACTTAAAAAAACTCGTCACGATGAATGATACCGATTATATTATTTCCGGCCGCGCTGATGGGGTACAGCTCAATGACGATGGCGCCTTGATTGAAGAAATCAAAACCTCCGATCAAGCGTTTGAAGATTTAACCGAAAATACCCATGATTTGTATTGGGGTCAAGTGAAAGTCTACGGCCACTTGCTCTTTGAAGCGCACCCCGATTTGAAGCAAGTCACTTTACAGCTCACCTACTTTCAAGTTTCAACAGAAAAGATTACTAAGACGCAAAAAGTCTTTCAGCTGGCCGAATTAGCAACATTTTTCACCGACTTAATTAAAGAATACGAATATTGGCTAACGTTACGGGCCGATTTACGACAAGCTCGTAATGCTTCCATTAAAGACTTACCCTTCCCATTTCCCAGTTATCGGACGGGGCAACGGGAATTGGCGGTCGCGGTGTATAAGACGATTCGCCTGCAAAAACGCCTCTTTGTAGAAGCTCCGACTGGGACGGGAAAAACCATTTCAACGTTGTTCCCCGCCATCAAAGCCCTTGGCGAAGATGAAATTGAACGGTTATTTTATTTAACCGCCAAACAGAGCACCCGCCACGTGGCTGAAGAAGCCGTCACCTTGATGAGTGCGGATGGCTTAAGCCTAAAAAGCATTACGTTGACCGCTAAAGACCAGATTCGTTTTCCGGAAGAACAAGATGTCCCGCCGGAGGAGAATCCGTTCATGGTGGGCTACTATGACCGCCTAAAGCCGGCCTTAAAAGATTTACTGACCCACGAAGATCAAATCACCCGGTCCGTGATTGAAAAATACGCCCGTAAGCATACCGTCGACCCGTTTGAATTCTCGCTTGATACGTCGCTATTTTGTGACTTGATTATTTGTGACTACAACTACTTGTTCGACCCGCTGGTTTATTTGCAACGCTTCTTCAGTGATGATGACGATGATAACTTTTTCTTGATTGATGAAGTCCATAACTTAGTCAGTCGTGCCCGTGATATGTATTCGGCCGCCGTGAGTGACGCGCCGATTGGCAATTTATTGCAATTGGCGCAACCCGATAAATCCCAAGCGAGCGACGATTTACAACGCGAACTCAAAAAAGTCCGGCGCAGTTTTACGCGCATTAGCAAAATCCTCATCGACGACCATGTAACGGAACAAATGCAGGCCATGCCACCGGACAAATTACTCGGTACATTGCGAAAGTTCAACGACTTTGTCAGCGATTGGCTGCAACAGCAAAAGCCTTCCGCCCTATTAGACGCGGTGCGTGACTATTTTTTCGACTGTTTAACCTTTGTCAAAATCGGCGACTTATATGATGGCAGCTATCAGACGCGCCTAGTTTTAGACGGTCATCATCTAACCGTCAAAGAACTCTGTCTGGACCCGAGTGACTTTTTAGACCGGTCACTGAGTCTGGGTGCCGGTGCCGTCTTATTTTCCGCGACCTTATCACCGATGGATTATTATCAAGACGTGCTCGGCGGCCAAGCCAATAGCATCGCTTACCAATTGCCATCGCCATTTCCACCCAAGCATCAAGCTATTTTAGTGACCCAATATGTGCAGACGACTTATCACGAACGGGCTCACAGCGAACCGGCGATTATTGCCAGTTTACAAGCCTTGGTGACGGCTAAAACAGGGAATTATTTAATTTTTCTACCATCATACGGTTATTTAATGCAAATCAAGACGGCCTTTGAAGCCGCTAATCCCGATATCCAAACGGTCACCCAAGAAAATGCGATGGACGGGGCCGCACGCCAAGCATTCTTGGACCAATTCCAAGCTGACCCGGACCAAACGCTCGTTGGTTTTTGCGTCCTCGGTGGCATTTTCTCCGAAGGCATCGACTTGCGTGGCGACCGCTTAATCGGGGTCGCAATCGTTAGTGTTGGGTTACCCGGCATCAATCCCGAAACGAATTTGATTCGTGATTATTATGACCATAATAACGGTCAGGGCTTCGCGTATGCGTATCAACTGCCTGGCATGAACAACGTTTTGCAAGCCGCGGGCCGGTTGATTCGCAGTAGTCACGATACCGGGATTATTTTATTACTCGATCAACGCTTTGCGAGTCGGCGCTACACGGATTTATTTCCACCACACTGGCGCTACTTTCAAACCATCCAATCGTTGCCCCAACTAACCGCGACGATTGATAATTTTTGGCAACAAACGGAGGCGCCTAATGAAAACAAAACTGACGCGTGAACTTGAAAGTACCTTATATCAATATTGTTTAGAACAAGGCGCCTATGTCGTCGAAGAAGTTGGTATGCCCGACAAAAAAGGCATTGTGGATACTTTGAGTTATCAACAACTCCCCGACGGCCAAGTCGAATGGCGTTGCTTTGAACTCAAGGTCACTAAAGCCGACTTCCACTCGAAAGCCAAGTTGTCCTTTATTGGCCACTATAATTATTTTGTCTTGCCCCAAGCACTCTATGAAGAAGTCGCCGCGGAAATTCCGACCCACATCGGCGTCTTGATTTATCGCGGGTTCGACCAAGCGGCCCTAGCTGCCGCCCCCGAACCACCGCGAGCCCCAGGATTTTTGACGGTCGCTAAAAAGGCGCAGCATCAAGACTTACAAGTTGATGAAAATTTACTAATTGGGCACTTTATCACCTCGCTATTTCGGGAAGTTGATAAAGCTAAACGGGTCAAAAAAGGCTTACAGCTCTACTCCGACGACCAATTATTCAAAGAATTGAAAAAACGGGCCCGCCGTGGATATGATAATTACGACCCGGATAAAAATTTATACGACCGCTTTATCGACGACACTCAAAACGACGCCGTCACCGCCTTACAAACCGAACTCGATGCCCGCAATGCCGAATATCAAGCGTTACAATTAAAATACCAAGCGTTGACCGCACCAGATTTGCGAGGCGACCTATGAGCACGTATTATCCTTATTTACGGGGCCGGATGTATGACTTACTGGCGCTCAAGGCTTTGGCCAGTCAACACCAGTTAGGGCCAAACATCATCCCCATTATCGAGCCGGTGCGCGACTCTAAAGAACTCCAACAAACCGTCCAAACTTTGATTGACACGGACCAACCGTTTAGTTTGGTCGCCAATCCGCAAGTCAGCGTTTACGGTTTGAATCCAAATAAGCTTTATCCGTTGCCCGACTTGACGGCGGTCCCTAACTTTCACCCGAGTGCCATCTTAGCCGCCGACTTTAGTAGTGACTTTTTGACCACCACGGGAGCACAAACACCTTTACTAATTGCGCCAACTTATCCATTATTAAAGGCGTACGCGAATCACGCCTTGCTGAAACAAGTCGCGGGGATCCTAATTCCAAACGAAGCCCGGCTCCACCAAATCACGGGGTCGCAAGGAATTTTATTGACTGACCCACTGACGTTTGTGCCGCACGTGGCCGACTACGCGGACTTGACCGACGAGTATTTTGCCCCCGCTTTTTGGCACCAAGCACCATTTAACTACCAAGGCTACGGCGACTATTCAATGGTCGGGAGTTATTATTTTGACAAAGGACTGCCGTCATGCGCCATTGCGTTACACGTTATTTACGTCACCGCTGACGGCAGCTTGCGGATTCACCACTTTGTCTCCGACAGCAACACGAGTATGGGTGGTCAGAAACAAAAATTCTTTGAAGCGTTGACCAAACTAGTGGCGTGGGCGCCAACGCATCTGACCGGTCTAAACGCCACCCCCGCCCTCGCGGAACTATTAGCCTATGCCCACCAAACTAAATTCCCCGGTCTCGGCAACGTTAAAAAATTGTCGTTAATGCATCATCTCCAACTGATGCACCGGTTATATGACAGGAGTAATTCTTAATGGCAAAACATGAATCTGCTTGGAAAACGATGTTGAACTTTTATAAAGCTGAACGCGCGGAAGAAAAAGCGCCGATGATGTATCAGGACGTGTGGTTAAAAACCAAGTCCCACCAACGCCTAATCTTAGGTCTCACCGATAGCGCTAAAGCTGAACTAACCACGGTCACCGCCATCGACTGGCCCAGTGTGGGTACTGAATTAGCGGCCGGTGATCCGTTAGTGACGTTGCATGGTGCCACGACAAAAAAAGTCGTGACGACGCCCTTTAGCGGGACTGTCACGGCGGTAAATGCGGATTTGAATACTAACCCGAGCCCGATTACTACTAACGTTCAAAAGGATAATTGGCTCGTAAAGTTACGCGCCCAATAATTTTTGCTGTTACTAAAAGTAAGCTAGACAAATCTCCAGAAATCGTTTACAACCTTGATTTGGCGGCTTTATATCCGTAAATTAATTTAACTAAATGAATTTTATAACCCGTTTGATGCCGGCTACCGTCCTGCACGACCGGGTTTTTATTTTGCAATCAAAAGGACCATTAACGGCTGTCACCACAAGGATTAGGCCTTAAAATTAAGTTTTTTATTATTAGTAAATTAGGCCTTTATATTACAAAAAATTACAAAAATGGCCTTATATTACAAAACACCCCCTAAATCGTAAAATAACTGCCATTCGTTCGTCACAATGAGCGGCTATACTATTGCTTAGTTAAGGTGCTTGGATAGAAATCGGGGCCAAGCAAATTCGGACTAAAAAATAGGAGTGTACATTACGTATGAAAATTAAGAATGTTGTATTATCTACCACTGCCGCTGCCGCTAGTCTCTTTGCTATTGGCGCAACTGCCAACGCTGACACGGTTACTGTTAAGTCAGGGGACACCGTTTCTCAAATCGCCAAGGACCACAACACAACGATTTCAGCTATCGAAAAGGCTAACAAGTTAAACAACGTTAACTTGATCTTCGTTGGCCAACAACTCGAAGTGAACGGCAGCAGCAACACGGCCGCTACTACAACGACTACGACTACCACCACCACGACTTACCAAAGCCAAAGTGCTAATACGAACACGCAAGCAAGTAGCCAAAGCAGCAACACTGCTAACACTCAAAGCACGCAACAACAAGCTACGAGCCAAAGCTCAACTGCCGCTACTTCAAATTCAAACTACAGCAACTCTTCAGATAGTGCTGCTAAAGCTTGGATTGCTGGTAAAGAATCTGGTGGTTCATACACTGCCCGTAACGGCCAATACATTGGTAAATATCAATTAAGTTCTTCATACTTAAATGGTGATTACTCCGCAGCCAACCAAGAAAAGGTTGCTGATAGCTATGTTTCTTCACGTTATGGCTCATGGTCAAACGCCAAGGCACACTGGTTATCAAACGGCTGGTACTAAACTAAAAAATCAATCACAAGCGAACCGCTCCCGCGGTTCGCTTTTTTGTGCGCTACGCCTCCAGCCAAGTCAGACGCCGCTGTGGGGCACAGCTGGGGCCAAAGAGCGGTCCCCAGCGCGGTTGGGAGCCCGGAAAAATCACCGGTCTGCCAACACGGCCCATTTTCTAAGCCAGCCAAAAACGCTGACTAAGAAAATCGACACAGCGTCATCTGACTTGGCTTCCGGCTACAACAATATTTAAAACAATCGCTTAGCCAGTTTTCATCATGTGGATTTTCAACTACAAATTAGTGATTACCTTACTGATTGAATCACTTAGAAATCAGCACTAATATATCGTTCGAGATAATTGCAAGTTAGAACATCATCACCAACTGTAGGTAACTACTAGCAACAATATTGATGGCTCGTTAGCCGGAAGCCAGATACAGTTGCACCGTGTCGATGTTCTTAGCGGGTGTTTCTCAGGCCGCTTAGAACATGCGCCGAGTTTGGTGACTGGCGGGCCTGGCTAGGCATCAAACCGCTGGCGAGACCGCCTTTGGGCTCGCCGGGTGCGCCACGGTGCGGCTGTATCTGGCTGGAGGCGGCCAACTACTCACCCAAACCCCAAATTACAACACTGTTTTATTAACGATATGGTTTTGCAATGTTGTAATGGATGCACAACCCACGGATTCGTCGTGTGGCTTTAGAATGATTTTAATCTTCAAAGAACCGTCACTCGTTCGTCGCAAAAACGTCGCCGAATATTACAATTCATTACAAAAACTAGCTTTTATTACAGTGACCCGTCCAAAACGTAATCTGCTGTTTATTTGCCTGTCACACTCGCTTAGTATACTAGTCATTGTTAATTCGTTAGGCCAATCAATTGATGCCAACGATATGTAGATAAATTAGATAAGTAAACCGACCCCATACAAATTATAGGAGTGTATATATAAACTATGAAGATCAAAAACCTTGTATTATCATCTGCCGCTGCTTTAGCTTTATTTGCCATTTCAGCTACAACTGCCAATGCTGACACCGTTACGGTTAAAGCTGGCGATACTGTTTCAGAAATCGCAAATACTTACAACACGACAGTTAATGCAATCCGTGACGCTAACAACTTGTCAAACGTTAACTTAATTTTCGTTGGCGACAAGCTTGAAGTTAACGGGACGAGCACTACTGCTACGTCAACGGCAGCCGTTAATACGACGGTTTCAACAACTTCTACGGCTACTTCAACTGCTAGTGCCGCAACGTCAACGGCTTCACAAGCAACGAGTTCCGTCGCTTCTTCAGCTGCGCCACAAAGTGCCGTTAGCTCAAGTGCCACTTCACAAGCAAGTGCTGCTAGCTCAACGACTACTTCCAGCAGCTCAGTTGCAACCTCACAAGCTTCATCAAGTGTGGCTTCTTCAGCCACAACGTCATCAGCCGCTGCTTCTTCAACAACGAGCCAAGCTGCTGCCTCAACGACGACGACTAGCTCAAGTGCCACGACTTCAACTACTTCAGGAAGTGACAGCGACGCTAAAGCTTGGATTGCCGGCAAAGAATCTGGTGGTTCATATTCAGCTCGTAATGGTCAATACATTGGTAAATACCAATTAAGTTCATCATACTTGAACGGCGACTACTCCGCTGCTAACCAAGAAAAAGTTGCTGACGCTTACGTTTCATCCCGTTATGGTTCATGGGCTGCTGCTAAGCAAGCTTGGTTATCACAAGGCTGGTACTAAAATTAAAATTGCTAATTCAAAAGGCTTTGCCGTCATGGCTAAGCCTTTTTGTATGCGTAAAACCAGATTGTTATCCTGCGTATTTTTAATTTTGACACTAAAATCGTAACTTAAACAGCAATGACCAGCATTTCCTAGTTTCACATTGTCCATATACCAGTGACAAACATAAAAGTATTCGCAAATGAATGCACTGCTATACTAACCCGATAATCGCCTTTACTGATAAAGTAACCCATTGAAAAAATACTGCTACCAACAAAATAATATAACGCCTGTTCAAAATTCGATGGTACGTGCACGGCACTAAACACCAAACTGTTAATCACCACTGCTATAATTATCATCATTTTACTCATCAAATAATCAGCTGGCATGAAGCCATAAAAGACACTGCGATAATTTAGCTCCTCACAAATGGGACCTAAGAGGCACATCCCAATAATTGCAAGTATTGGATACTCACCAAAAAATGAATTGATAGCCCCCTCACGAGTAGAAACCGTACTCGCTTCCTTGAGGCCAAAATGGTGAATCAATACCAACAACAGCATTAAGACAATTAGCATGAACACTAAGCGCCCTTTTTGCTTAACCCACTTAACTCGCCAAAATTCAGGTAAGCTACCACGTTCTTTGGCTAATTGAAAGTTGATCAATCCTAGTATTAAGATGAGCAAAAGATAGGCGATGAAGAATGCCATCAAGTTTAACCCACCGACACCGGAAATACTTCTGACCCAATATACCGGCAATGATAGTAGTATTCCCAGAAAAAAAGTCACTAATGTCGCCAAGGCGCACCTTCCCAACAGATGAAAAACATTTTTCATTTTGAATCCACTCATTTCTTGAAAATTTACGTTTCTTGAAAATTCATCCTTCAAACAAAGAAGTTTTCATGACTATTATAGCGCCCACAATATTGGCAACTCACCTTTCAACACTTGCTCAATAACCGCCATTAGCTTCCCGGCGAATTTGCATCACCCGTTTGACCTGGTCAGCGGCTTGTAAATTATTGATAGTTGTAAACTTCCCATGACTGCGTAAAAATACAATCGTTTGTGCGGACTTCACCGATGCCAACTGTCGTATCTGCTTAGCCAACCGCTTATCCGCTGCGGTAGCCGTCTTCAACTGACAACGTTGAATCGGATCAGCACTCGTCGTCAACCGGTTAAGTTGTTGCGTGACTGACGCCGTATTTTTGTCGGCCTTCACATAAAAATAAATTGGCGCCACGTCTTCACGGTCATGAGTTTGTTGCATTAATTTCACGGCCCGGGTCATCGAAATAGTCGCCATCGTGGCTTTAGCATGTCGTTGGGGTTGAATGACTAAGGAACCAGCCACTAAGACCCCCGTTACCAGCGTGATGATAAGCAGTGACTGATGTGACGCCACTTCATAGTGCAACTGGTGCCACACCTCTTTATTCAAGTAAATCACCGCGGCCCACGCGACCCAAAACAAAATTAGCGCGACAATTTTTTGACCATTATTCACCACAATGCCGTGGTTGAACAGCGATAATGCCGTGCGCATCAGCATCCCAAAATCAATAATCAGCGCAATTAACAAATATTTTTTCATATTACCCCTCGTCCCCAGTATCCGAATAATCAGATTATTTCAATATCATATTAATGTCACTCTAGTTATGGATGCGGCAACCCATAAGTTTGGCCTGAGTTAGACAGTGCTAAGCGAATGGCGCCTCAAACTATCATCGCCCTACCTCATTAATATATAAAATAATTATACCGCTTACACTAATTAGTAACTAGCTGCAAAAAACGAATTAACCACGGCTTTTACCCCCAATAAAGCGTATGATTAAATTAATAATAACGTGTGTGGGGGAATATCAATAATGAAATCCGTTCGAACAGCAATTAGTCTATGGCTGGTAATGATTGTGGTCATTTTAGGGTTAGGAGTCCTAGTCAAAGCCACGGCTTTAAACAGCCTATCCGGAAGTTTAATCAACGGCTTTGAAGAAATTTTCTTATTTGTGCTAGTCGACTTACTGAATATGTATTGGCTGCGGCAACCGGTCTACTTTGAATCACCACTCAGCCTCATGGATCAGTTAAAACCATGCTGGCCGTTATTAATCTTGTTACTCCTCTTCATCGAACCCGCGCTCAAGATGTATTCGGCAGCTAGTAGCGTGCTGTTAAGCCTAGTCATTGCAATCTTAGTCGCCCTGTTCGAAGAATTTTTATTCCGGGGACTCTTATTTCGCCTATTTTTAAAGGCGGCCCACGCCAAAGCCAATCAGCTCATCATCGCGGCAGTTGCTAGTAGTGCGTTATTCAGCTTAACCCACTTAGCAAATCTGACGCATCAAAGCTTAAGCTTGACCGTATTACAGTTAGTATTTACGTTCGTCTTCGGCTTATTGCTATGCGGGGTCTATGCCAAATCCGGTTCACTAATTTGGCCGATTGTTTTACACGCGCTCAATGACTTCATCGGTTTTAGCAACCTATCCCTAGCGACCGCCCTCACGCCAACGGTAACGGCAGCGCAAACGATCGAAATTGTCGTCTTTGGGATAATTGCCGTTTACGTCTATCATCTAGCAACCCCTAAGGCCCTTTTAGACCGAGAAACCAACAATCACAACTAAAGCCGGGATTAACCCCCAATTGATTCCGTCAATGTAAAATCGATAAGTAAATGTATATAAACCAAACGTGCCACCCTAATATAATGTTTAATTTCCACAAGTCCCATTGGTAATTGAACATTATATTTTTATAATCAAATTCTAACATTCCTACTTAGAAACAGCACTGCGTAATCCTATTCACCGCCATACGAACCGACACATATTGAAGAAATAAACAATCTAATAGGAATTGTCAGCATTATCCAAATCAATCGGCATAATCACCAAATATAGCTGCGCCGGTTTCATTCGACATTCAATTTAGTTGTGGGGCAGCGGTAATCCAAAAACAACGAAAAAAACACGCCAACGAAAACGTTGACGTGTCGGATGTGTTATTTGAATTTAAATGGTTGGGTTTAGAGAGCCCAAGCAGCCATACCTTGTGCTTCGTATAAAGCAACGGCGGCGTCAACTTGTGCTTCAACAGAACCACTGCTGATGTGCATGTTTTGGAATAAACCGTAAGCACCACTAGAACTGTTCTTTACGTATGGTTCCCAGTTTGATTCACGTGTAATGATGGTGTTCCAAGTTGATGCAGAAACGCCAGTCCGTGATTGCATTTGGCTTAAGACGTAGCTCTTCAAGTTGCTACCAGTGTATGATGACGTGGTTGAGCTAGTTGAAGTTGAGCTAGCAGTCGTAGCTGTAGTTGATGAAGCTGAACTTGCTGAAGTAGTAGTAGCAGCACTTGATGAAGCGGCGCTTGAAGCCGTAGTCGTAGTGCTAGTAGCGGCCTTCGTAGCAGTCGTGGCTGCTGAAGCAGTGGTTGATGAAGTTGAAGTACCAACTTCCAACTTGTCGCCAACATAGATCAAGTTAACGTTCTTCATGTTGTTAGCTTTTTCAATGGCAGAAACCGTTGTGTTATTAGCTGCAGCAATTTTAGCAACCGTGTCACCAGACTTAACAGTAACAGTGTCGGCGTTAGCCACCGTGTTAGTAACTGCGAACAAACCTAAAGCTGCCATGGTTGATAATACGACGTTCTTTGCTTTCATTAAATAAATTCACTCCTGTAATTTCTAATCTGTTTAAGTTTCGAATTATTCGATATATCGATAGCTGATTTCCTATTGGCTGTTAACCAATCAACAAAAACTAGTATAACTGGTAACTATTGCAACCATATATAAGCGGCGTTACAGTTTGACCCGATGTCTGTAATAAATACTTGGTTTCGTAATATTTGGTAACATAAATCATGATTTTCATTGATGTTTGCCAGTTATATTACAGCAAAAACGGTCAACCAAGCCGTTTAGCTTGATTGACCGCTTTGAAATATATTACTTTTCTAATGAAAATTCATGCTTTGCGAGCCGATAAGAATGGTCGCACATTGCTGCTACATCGGGTTCATGCGTCACAATGATCACACATTTTTTCTGTTCATGCGCAATTTTTTGGAACTGCTCAATCACATCTTTAGTATTTTCTTCGTCCAAGTTACCAGTAGGTTCATCGGCCACAACGACCTTGGCATCACAGCACATCGTTCGTGCAATGGCGACCCGTTGTTGTTGCCCACCTGATAATTTTTGGACGTTTTTCTTCATCTGTTCGTCAGTAATCCCAAGTTTACGCAACATGTCAGCCGCGTATTCTTTATCACCTTGATGGCTAGATTTCGTAATCGCCATCGCCGTCATTAAGTTATTTAACGGTGACATATAGTTGAACAAGTTATACGACTGGAACACGATAGCGACATGGGAACGCCGGTAATTCGTCAAGCCGATTTTATTAATCGGTTCGCCGTTTAATTCAATTTGGCCAGCGCGGGGTTTATCCAAACCAGCTAATAATGAAAGAAACGTGGTTTTACCGGAACCACTTTGACCAACAATCGCATACGAAGTACCTGATTCGAATTCGAGGTTCACATGCTCGAACAGGCTATTTTCTTGGCGATCATACCAATAACCAATATCATTTGCTTTTAACATGAGTAACTCCCCTCTATTCAATCAAGACTTTCTTCGGTTGTAGCCGTAGAATCCCACCAGATGCCAACATAATTGATAAGAACATGATTGCTAACCCGAAACCACCGAGTTCAACTAAGTCCATAATCGTGACACTGATGTCCAAATCAGTTTGACTAGCGCTAGCCGTCGAGCTGCTACTACTGCTGCTGCCCGGCATACTGCCACCGCCACCGCCGCCGCCTTTCATATTACCGCTTGGTTTGCTGCCGCCGGTCGTCCCACCTGGGGTACCGCCGCCCATTTGACCTTGCGAGCTCGTCGACGTGCTAGTTGTCGCCGTGGTCGTTTGTTGTGAAACGAGTTGTTTACCTAATTGGTTCCCAACAAATTTACCACCGGCCCCGGCAATAACGATGGAAACAATCAAGACCATGACCATTTCAACGAAGAATTGCGCCACAATCTTCCAGCGCGCTTCACCTAAGGATAAGAGTACGCCGATTTCGTAACGCCGTTCGCGAATCATCAAGATGACGATTAATGCTAAGATAATCGTCCCAGCAATCGCAACTAACCAAACAATCTTATCGGCAAATGACTTAACGTTATCCATCGAAGCTTTAACGGTTTGGTAACTGCTGTCATCGGTACTCAATGAGTACTTCGACGTGTTGATTAACTTCTTACCCGCCGTCTTAACGGAACTAACTTTGGCTGGATCTGAAATATTAAAGGTTACAGAGTCCGCCGTGTTCTTGTACTTCGAACCTTTGATCGTATTGGCAAAAGTATATGACGTATAAACACTATTAGAAGGATCAGACGCATCCGGCCCTTGTGAGCTGCTAGTGCTTGAAGAAGCCTTGTAAATCCCGACAATCTTCAAGGTATACGTCTTCTTAGTCCCAGTCGTCGCCTTCAACTTAATGGTGTCGCCGACTTTCAAACTATCTTCCTTAGCCAATTCGCTTTCGATGACGACATTATTCGTGCCTTCATCAGCGGCCGTGATCCCACGACCTTTGGTAATCTTACTTGAGCTAGATGAAAAATCAGAAACGGAACTCGTGGCCGTTACCCCATCAATGGTAATATCACCACTGCTAGTAGAACTGCCACCCATCCCGCCTTTCATGCCGCCGCCATTACTACTGCTAGACGTCGAAATCGCTGAGAAGCCTTTCGCGTTAGCTGAAGTTGAAACGGTCGCATTGTAACTTGAAACGTTGCTAAGTTTGGCAATCTTTTTGGCATCACTTAACTTAACCGGTGAAGTGGACAACGTTGGCTTAGTCTTCTTTTTAGAAGTCGACGTCGATTGACGCATCTTCTTAAAAGCAGCCTCCCGATTCGCGGATAAGGTGACGGTCGCCCCGACACTCTTCTTCGCGTTGCTCGTTGCCGTATCAGCGGCGTTACGGATCAATAGGCCGGCCAATACAAACAACATAATAGCTGATGTGACCAGAATCAAAAGAATCGAACGACCCTTTTTCGCCGTAATGTTAAGCCATGCACGTTTACAAAAATTCATGCAGACCCTCCTCGAAATATTAAATTAGTACTGCTGTTTACTGAACAGTTCCTAACTTACACGGCAAAATGGGATAAATTGTGAAATTCTTAGGGTCTTTCATTGGGCTACTACCGAATATTTTTCATAAGCACTTGCTAATGCTCGAATCAATGAGATGTGTGGCCTTTTGCCGCGGTCGGTTAGTCGTAATTCCAGCCGCCATGCGGACCGGGCCAATCCTGAAGAACGTCTTGACCCTCACTTTTGAGCCGAAATTCGCGTCTCAAAAGACGTCCGTGGTGTAAACGGGACTAAGCCCATGTCCCGTTAACGCCACCTGCACGGCGGATTCCATTACGACTAACCGACCGCTAAACGCTACTCAAAAATAAATTGTAAAGTCGCGCTGGTATCTGCTTTCTGAAAACAAATTCATTCCACGCTGCCAAACACCGCAACAATTCACGCAATATCGCTAATAATCGCTGCTATGATAATGACAGAGTCGCTATCAACGGAAATACAATTCACTTTCCACCTACTTACATTAGTTACCATCATTTTTTAAATAACTTCTATATAGTGCCGTGCATATTAGCAGAGATTATCAGCAATAGCGACCACAATATTGTAATCACACCATTTTAAACCAACGACAACCATAACCAACAAAAAATCCACGACATTTGCGTCGTGGATTTTTTAAGTTTTAGGAGTGGTGCACGTTATTTAACGCCAAACTTACTGAAGTAAGCTGACAGTGGTTCGAGTTCGTCGGCATCGTATTTGTGCTTGAAGTCCGCAACCGATGCGGCGGAAGTTTTGGCGGGATCCACGTCTAAGATTTCGACTGGTAAGCCCCGTTTGTCAGTAATCTTGCAATCAATTAAGACTGGCCGGCCCGCTTTTAATTCAGCCATGGCCGTTTCAAAGGCGGCGTGTAATTCGCTGAAGTGGTCGACGCGAATCCCTTTGACGCCCATCCCTTCAGCAACCATTGCAAAGTCAGCGCCGATTAAATCAATCCCATAAAATGGTTGCGGCACATCTTCTTGTTCCGACTTGATGAAGTTCAAAGTTTGGTTGGAAGTGACGATGTTGAAGATTGGTAATTGATACTTCACTTCGGTTAATAAGTCTTGCATGACCATGGAGAAGGCCCCATCACCGGCGATATTGAAGGCTTGGCGATCCGGATAGCTCAACTTAGCGGCAATCGCCCCGGGAACGCCGGCGCCCATTGTGGCAAATAATGCCGAGGTTAATAGTTTTTGCTTCGGATTCATTTGTAAGAAGCGGAAACTGTTAATCGTATTGTCACCAACGTCCATTGAGAAGACGGCATCGTCAGCCGCCACACGGTTGATTTCTTTGTAAACTTGTTCATATTCGAGCGGATCAGTGGTCCGGTCGCTGAGTTTTTGCAAGTACGTCTTCCAGTCATGCATATCGGCTTGGGCAGCTTGATAGTATGGTGATGGTGCGGCTTGGTCGCTCAAGGCTAAGGCTTGTTCGACAAAGGCTTTGGCATCACCATTAATCCCGTAGTCTAAATGATGATGACGCCCAAATTTAGACGAATCGAGTTCAATTTGCACATATTTGAAATCATGGGTCGTATACATGATTTGAGCAAAGGAGTAATCAGCACCCACCGAGACGACTAAATCGGTAATGCTCATCAATTCATAGGCGGCTTTGGAGGCGGCCCGATAAGCACTTCCCATATTGCCGGCAAACGTATCTGGAATGACACCTTTAGCTAACCCAGTAATAATAATCGGCACTTGTAACTTGTCCGCTAGTTGCATCATTTGTTCAGTCCCACCGCGGGTCCCCTGACCGACGTGGAATACCGGGTACTTGGCATCTTTAATCATCGCCAGCACGTGTTGGACTTGTTCGTCTGGAATGGCGGGGGCCGTTGTTACCTTAGCGGGGACACTAGCTGAATCATATGGTAAATCAGGAATTTCAACGTAGCCAAAGTCGTTAGGAATGGTCACAACGGCCACGCCTTTTTCTTTATACGCAATCCGGATGGCCTTGTCGATCACATATGGCAAACTTTCCGGTGTCATAATCGTGCGGTTAAAGACCGCGACATCGCTAAACATTGGTTCTTCGGCAAATTCTTGGAAGTAGTCGTAGTTCATGTTCGTATGGGCGACTTGCCCGACTAAGGCTAACACGGGAACGTGGTCTTCTTTGGCATCATATAAGCCATTCAACATGTTGACGGCGCCAGGACCCGCGGAACCAAACGCCACCCCAATTTGGCCAGTTAGCTTAGCGTCGGCCGCAGCAGCTAAAGCGCCGACTTGTTCATGGCGCACTTGGATATATTGGAGCCGTTCTTTTTCCACGTCTAACGCGTGCATCGTTGAGTTAAACGAACCCCCAGCGTAGCCATAAATTTGCTTAACGCCCCAAGCTTCAATAACTTTTAACATTGCAACGGATGCTTCAACAGTTTTACTCATAATGAATGCCTTCTTTAGTTAAGTTTGTTAACGCTTTCAATGGTTCAAATATACATCTTAATTGTGTAAAAGGTAGATTGTAAAATTAATCCGAACGCTGTTCGGACAAAAAAGATCAGCTTC
>NZ_AYGX02000107.1:0-16101 GCF_000498955.2 Lactiplantibacillus fabifermentans DSM 21115
ATGCTGAACAATTTGTCCAAAAATTCGGATTAAATTTGCAATCTACCAAATAACTATTTTTAATAAAATCCTTACAAATTTGATGGGTTTGACCATCACCCAATCGAGCTATCAATTGATTAATAAATTTTATATCCGTGGCAACTTTTAATGATAACGATTAAATAAATTGACGTAAAAGCCTAAACTGATAAGATTCATTTGTCCCCAAGTCCCGTTTGTATCGTAGTTGCCTTCAAGCAACTAGATCGTCCACGAAGTAGCCAATTTAGCCCAAAACACGCATATACCGTTAATGTACAATTTGTAAAAGTTGCCGTTTTTTTGACGACAAATATCGAAATCAGGGTATTATTGCATAAATTCCTCAATGTTAAATTTAAGTTACAAACTGATTTAACGCTTACATTCTAGCTTATCATCTGATAAACATCATTAACGGCGCGGCCCCCGTCAGAAAAGTTCACATCCACACATTATACATATTTACCCGAAACAACAGGTAAATACGTTAATCATTTTTCCGTAATCAATATTCAGTATGCTGACACCCGTAAGTGCTGTTTTGGGGGAGCGCAAAGTCACAAAAAAAGACCTGAGCTTCAGCCCAAGTCCCGCAAGCGGTCGATTCACACCACAACTCATTGTGGATGCCTATGTGCCCCGACACGGACCAGCATCCGTTCGAGAGGTAAGTTGTCCCAATGTAGTGACGTCCAAGTCAGCAACCGACCAAACTGGACCCGCACGTTAATTGGGCACGAAATATGTAATCTGACATTTATCAATAACAAAATTCACTATCTGGTGCTAGTATAACGAGTTCCCGTTGCGAATTGATAACACGAATATTACAAACGTGTTACATATTGTATAGGCCAGTTAAAGATGGGTGATTACCTCAAATTTAAAGCCATCGTCCGCAATTCAGTTGTGAACAATGGCTTTTATTAATTTTATTATTTTACAAACTAACTTACTAATAATTCAAATTTAGTTCAGCTTTAGGCTAACCGATTAGCCTGTTCCTGCATAACTTGGCGCCGCTGACCCGTTAAAAAGATAATGGTGAGCCCGACGAAGACGAATACGGTAAAAATAATCGTTTGCCATTCAAATGCATCCGGTTTAGCCATCGTTTGTGACCCGGAAGCCATCATACTAAAAATATCAATGCCCGCATGCAATAACATCGGGACGGCCAGACTGCCACTATACAAATAACTAATCGCCAAGAAAGCCCCCAGTGCGGCCGCAAAAATCATCTGTTCTAGGGTCGCTGACCACGATTGACCAGCAATGGCATTCGTCACATGCCACAAGCCAAACATCCCGGCACTCCCCCACACGGCGATATCCAATTGAAAGCGCCGATTTTTGAAGGCGCGTAGCAATAAAGTCATGACGGCAAAGCGATACAGCCATTCTTCGGCAATGCCTGGTTCCAATCCACTTAAAAACATTTTCCAAGTAGCTGCGGGCAACCGAAAGTCAAATTTCGTAAACGTCGTCGCCCAAGTTCCGCCATCACTAAAACCGTTCCAAACGACAAAACCGATACCAAATACGGCAATGACGGCTAACCAACCGGCTTTAGCCGCCTTATTTAGCCGCCACGTTGGCCACGGCAATTGCCAAGCAGACATTAACACGCCGACGGTCAAAACAAACCCGAAGGCCCCTAAGATGCCAGTATTACTAATCATGTCAAACAGCTGTGGCGTGACAATGCCCGGCCAGACCAGCATCGTCGCTTGAGCGCCAATCAAACCACTAAAGACCGCCGTCACTAACATCAAGATGCGTCCTAGCGTACTTTCGATTGGTCGCATCACGATATAGGCCACCGGGACAAACATAATCATCGCGTAGACTAACGCATCGGCCAATAAGCCTTGCGCATCCCAGCCGGTCATAGCGCCTAACAACACGACCAAGTTCGCCAATAGCAACGGTAAAAAGTTAAATTGCAAAATCGTTTGTAAATAATAATTCACATGGCGCAAGTGCCAATGCGCGGTACCCGTCGGTGGTTCCAACGGCGCTAACGCGGTCAAAAACCAAACGACTAATAAAAAGCCAATGACCGGAAAATACAGGCCATTTTGAAATTGAAACGCCGTCACGAGCATCGCCGCAATTAGGATGGCTAACTGCCCCCAATACCATCGCCGCAACGCCTGATCAAAGTTTGGCGTCATCTGAAGTCCCCCAATCTATTGCCTCTTCATCATACCAGATTCAAGCACACCATCGGAGATTATTTAGGCCCACGTACTAGATGAACGTTCAAAATTGAGACCACTATCTCCAAACGTTGACCGCCAGTCAGCCAATCGGCGTGCTCGTGCCAGAACCAGCCGGCGCCCAAAAGCGTTTGCTGGCTTCCAGGATATCATCGACTAATCGTCTTTTTATTTAAACAAGACTATAGTTCGTAAAAAAGTTCGTCACCATTTTGATGACGAACTTTTTTAGGCTTATTTGAATAAGAAGACCGTTTTAGCTGTAGGTCAGCAGTAATGGAAATCGCCGTGCAAGTGGTGTTAATGGCGGTGGTTTTTCCGACATTTACAGCACCGACATCTTTGAAGATTGGCGGTTTTTGCCAAGCTGCAAAGTGAGGTTCGAGACCGCTTCTCAGGCTCGAACCGGTCGCCACGGTGACTGGAATTACTGCTGACCGGAAGCGGCAACTATTTTAATACAAGTCTTGAACGCGACCTTGCGTAGCTTCGTGCGCCAAGTATTCGTCGTAAGTCGTATCGCCGCGGTCAACGACCCCTTTGGCACTGACTTCAACGATATGGTCGGCAATCGTTTGAATGAATTCGTGGTCATGAGAAGTAAAGATCAAGGCCCCTTTGAAGTCAATCAAGCTGTCGTTTAACGCCGTAATTGATTCCAAGTCCAAGTGGTTAGTCGGGTCATCTAATAATAAGACGTTAGCTTTGCTCAACATCATCTTTGATAACATTCCCCGAACTTTTTCGCCCCCGGACAAGACGTTCACTTTACGTTCCACATCAGTCCCAGAGAATAACATCTTCCCTAAGAACCCGCGCAAGAACGTATTGTCGCTTTCTTCTTTCGACGCGTATTGGCGTAACCAATCAATAATCGTCAAGTCAGCGTTCGTAAATTCGTCGTTGATATCACGTGGTAAATAAGTCCGCGTGGTCGTTTGCCCCCAAGTAACCGTCCCGGTGCCAGGTTCCATGGCACCCCCGATAATTTGCATCAAGGTCGTCGTGGCAATATCACTCCGACTAATCAAAGCCGTTTTTTCATTAGGACGTAACGTGAAGCTAATGTTATCCAAAATTTTGACGCCATCAATGGTTTTTGAGACGTTTTCAACCTTGATTAAATCATTTCCTAATTCGCGTTCTGGCGTAAATTTGATAAATGGATATTTACGGGAAGATGGTTTGATATCATCCAACGTAATTTTCTCCAATTGTTTCTTCCGCGAAGTGGCTTGTTTTGATTTCGAGGCATTGGCACTAAACCGCGCCACGAATTCTTGCAATTCTTTGATTTGGTCCGCTTTTTTAGCATTGGCATTGGCTTGTAGCTTGGCCGCTAATTGGCTGGATTCCATCCAGAAATCATAGTTCCCGACAAATAACGTAATCTTACCGAAGTCGACGTCACACATGTGCGTACATACTTGGTTCAAGAAATGACGGTCATGGGAAACAACAATGACCGTTTGATCATAGTCGGCTAAAAAGTTTTCGAGCCAACTAATTGATTGTACGTCTAACCCGTTGGTCGGTTCGTCCAAGAGCAAGACGTCTGGACTGCCAAATAATGCTTGCCCTAATAACACCTTAACTTTTTGCGGTTCGGTTAATTCACTCATCTTCAAATGTTGCATCGATTCATCGATACCTAAGTTTTGCAATAACTGGTCGGCTTCGGATTCAGCATTCCAGCCGTCCATTTCCGCGAATTCACCTTCAAGTTCAGCGGCGCGAATCCCATCTTCGTCACTGAAATCTGGTTTAGCATACAAGGCGTCTTTTTCGACCATAATATCGTATAACTTTTGATGTCCACGAATAACTGTCGCTAAAACTTCTTCATCTTCAAACGCAAAGTGATTTTGGTTTAAACTGGACATCCGTTCGTTAGGGCCCATCGAAACGTTCCCAGTCGTTGGTTGAAGTTTACCTTCCAAAATCTTTAAGAAAGTTGATTTACCGGCACCATTCGCCCCAATAACGCCGTAACAGTTCCCCGGCGTAAATTTCAAATTAACATCATCATAAAGTTTGCGAGTTGAGAACTGCATACTGACATTACTTACGGTTAACATCTTTTTAACTTACCTCCATCGTGGCACAACCAGCTTTAAACCTAGTCCCGGCCACGTTTCAAAGTTCTGATTACAATATAAAAGAGGTCAGGAAAATTCCCAGCCTCATCCGTAGTTGGATAGTTGAAGTGTAGCATGTTTCACGCCACTTTGGCAATCAAAACCAGTAGTCTTTCAGAAAACCACGCCGCATTTTCACAACACGTGATCTTCAATATAACTTAAGACGCCTTCCGCTTGATTGGTCGGTGCGACCGCATCACCTTGAGCTTGCAAGTCGGCCGGCGCATTGCCCATGACGACCCCAGTTTGCACATACTTCAACATTTCTAAATCATTAGTCCCATCACCAAATGCCATCATTTCATCCGGCATAATGCCGAGTTGACTACCTAGTTGCGCTAAGGCCGTCCCTTTGTGCATCCCGGGTTGAATCAAGTCCATACTTCCTTGACCACCCGAAGCTGGCACCGCGATGCCCGCGAGTTTCGGGGTCAACTCATAGACGAGTTGGTCCGTCATATCTGGTGGACAAATAATGTCGAATTTGACGACCGAATCAGTGACGGCCGTTAAATCGGACACCATTTTCAAGTCAAAATAATAATTGCGCATATCCGCCACAAAACTCGGGTCCGCATGTTCCCAAACATAGACCGTCTTCGTCCCACACAACGCAATTTTCAATTCTGGATACGCCGCTAAGGTCGTCAAGATTTGCGCAGTCGCTTGGGGACTAAACGTGTGCGCCGTTAACCCGGCATGCACGTTCATCAGTTCGGCGCCGTTGCCACCAATCATCCACATTTCGGGATAATCGCTAAAGAAGTCAGCTAACTCCACGGCTTGATGACCACTAGCAATAACGAACTGAATTCCTTGTTGTTGTAACGACGCATAAATCTTAGCAAAGCGGCTCCGATTATAATCCCCATGATTGTTCAAAAAAGTGCCATCCATATCGGTGGCGATGAGTTTGATTGTCATTAATTACCATCCGTTTCTATGTATACAGCTAAACCTTTATTTTGTATAAGGGTAACGTTAAATGGGTCATCCTGCAAGCGATTTCTGAAACCAATCGTGAAAATTGCCAGTGACGAGGTAAATACGATATGCTAAAGGTAAGCGCTTAATACTGGAGGTCTTTTCATCATGAAAATTGAACACATCGGCTTGTGGGTCCAAGATTTACCCACCATTAAGAAATTTTACGAAACATACTTTAACGCCCACACTGGCGATTTATATGAAAATAAAAAGAAGCATTTTCAATCTTATTTTTTGACTTTTGACGATGGGGCTCGCTTAGAAATTATGACCGACCCCGACCATCACGCCGCGGGATTACCTAGTCGCGGCTATGCCCACCTCGCCGTTTCCCTCGGCAGTAAGACCGCCGTTGACGACTATGCTAAACGGTTACAAGCGGCAGGCTACCAAGTCACTAGCGGCCCTCGCACAACGGGCGACGGGTATTACGAAGCGGTCGTTTTAGACCCTGAAGGCAATCCGATTGAATTAACGGTTTAAGAGCGCTTACCCTTGGTCTATGCCGCTTCCGGTCAACAGTAATTCCAGTCGCAGTGACGACCGGCTCGAGCCAAAAAACGGTCTCGAATCTCACTTTGAAGCTTGGCACAGTTCGCCAAGCTTCAAAGATGTCGGTGCTGTAAATGTCGGAAAATCACCGGCATTAACACTACTTGCACGGCGACTTCCATTACCGCTGACCTCCAGCTAAATTATGACTATCATTCGAATGCAACAAAGAAGTCGTCACATTTTTCAGTGGCGACTTCTTTGTTGTTCAATATAATAAGTTCAATTAAACAATGACATCCCGAAAGCAAGTTAAAGTGTGAACGTACCGAGGTTGTTCTTAGTCGAGTGATTTTCTCGACTTAGAACAAGGACGTCTTTTGAGATTAGCGGTCTTGGCTGAGCTCAAAAGCGAGGCTGGCGACCGCTCCTTGGCGCCAGCCGGTCCCGGTACGAGAACACTTTAACTTGCTGGAGGACCTTATAACCCAGATTCATTCTCTTCATTGAGTTTGTCGCAATCAATGATCAACTGACAAACTTCTTTGTCGGGCGTCAACTTCATCGAATACTTCCGACCAAATTCAATCATCGTGTGGTGGGCCTGGTGTAGTTCTTCTGGCGCTAATACGCCGACGATTTTTTGTTCCACTTGCACTGGATTAGCCGACTGATCGACAAAATGCAGCCGCTTGGAAATCGCGGACACGTGCGTATCGACCGCAAATGTCGGTTGTTCAAAGACATCACTCAAAACGACATTCGCGGTTTTACGCCCGGCGCCCGGCAACGCCATGATGCCTTTGCGATTATCCGGCACCACGTCATTGAGTTCTTCATGGACGATGCGGGCCGTTTTAATGATATTTTTGGCCTTATTATGAAACAGGCCGACACTTTTAATGATGCTTTCGACATCCGTTAAATCAGCGACCATCAAGTCTTTGGGGTCGGGATACTTTGCAAATAAGACTGGAGTGACCTGATTGACGGACACATCCGTCGCTTGTGCACTCAAAATAACCGAAATTAAATATTGAAATGGCGTTCGTGAATCTAGTGATGGCCCCACTGGCCCGATTTCGTCCTCCATTTGATGAATCGCCCATACGATTTGCTCGTCTGCTAACATTTTTTTACCCCGTTTCATTTTATTATTTGATTACGTTGGTGCTGGTCTAATTATTAAACCACGCTGCTCCGCTTAGCTACGATACGGCATCATGCGGAAAACTTGGCTTACTATTTTGTAAGCCACTCTTTCTACCTAGCTGGCCGAAACGTGGTTTTGCCGGCAGGGCCCTCCGCTTAGCTACGTCAAGGCCCTCACCCGGAAAGTTGTTCGTGCTATTTTGCAAACCACGCTTGCTACGTAACTGGCCGAAACGTGGTTTTGCCGGCAGCGTCCTCCGCTTAGCTACGATACGGACATCATGCGGAAAGACACCGCATAATACCCGTATCTAGGCTATGCTCGGAAGCTACTCGCCGGCAAAAACACTCTTTTAAAATGCGCCCCCACCAGAACCACCACCAAAGCCACCCGAACTCCCGCCAGAAAATCCGCCGGAACTCCCACTGGATGAACTGGCTGAATTTGATGACGAGATAGCGCCGGAGAAACTGTCGTTGATGGCACCCGATAGGTCAAAGTCTAAGCCATTGCCACTGAAGAAGATTGGATAGTAGATAATCATGTTATCCGCTAAGTCCACATCGCTGAAGTCCATCGCTAACTTATTGGCGACTTGCTTGGCTAAACCAAAGGCGGCGGCATATGGCAAGATTTGTTCCCATAAAATCAAGTCACCGATTTCAGCCGTATTGAAGTGACCGATGTCTTTTAACATATTACGAAAACCGTTGATTTGGTTTTTTAGCATCAAACCGTCATCAGTATGGCGTTCAATGCGTTGTCGCGCAACTAGATAGCCGACCCAACTAACTAGGGCCACTAAACTAGCAAGTGTGGTCAGGCTCACAAACACTGACGTTGCTTGCCACCAACTCGTCACGACCATCATGGCTCCCAATGCAGTTATGGCCGTACTAAAGCCGACCCAGTGATTGAGAATCCCAATATTTTGATTGTCATCATAGACGTGCGTTTCCGTGCGGACGGCCGTTTGCCAGCGGTCGAACCACTTACTTAAACGGCCCTTTTTGTCGTGCTTACCGAATTTCTTCAATTGCGACAACGTGAACTGTTGCCCAGTACCGACTTTGTTAAAACATTTTTCTAAAAACTCACTGGTGACGGGCCCCAACTTAGTCAGTTGGACTTCATCGCCCGGCAGTGTTTCCAGCTTAATTTCCCGATTAGCGGCGGCTTTTAAGATGACCGCTGAAAGCGCGCGACTGTCGGGGCGGCGATCACGCCAGACCGATTGGGCCAGTGCGGGACCGACGAGTGGCACGTCAAAGGAATGCGCCATGGGAATTGGGCGTTGATGGTGATTCGGCCGATGACGAGATAGCCACACAACCGCATAAATCACCGTGCCCAGCCACACAATGGCGGCAAGTCCTACTAAGACGATTTGTAAGAGCCGTTGTTGCTGCCGTTTTTTATTGGCCGCCGCAACGAGCTTAGCTTCTTGTTGTTGCGCGGCTTTTAAATGATTCTTGGTACTCGTACGCGTATTTTTAGCAGTGACGCTCGTTGGAAATAACAAGTGACTTTCCACAAACGAATTGGCCGGATTGCGGCTCACGGTCATGACGACTTTCCCCGCCGCCCGGTCAACTTTAGTCTGGCCATTCAGCGGACCATGCGTCCACGCCTGCAACTTACTGATATTTTTAGCCGGTAGCTGCATCGTAATCTTCACGTGGTGTAACGCCACGTCCCAGCCGGTCCCGATAACCTTCCAGTTCAAATCAGCCGTGTCCGCATAATTGGTTACCACGCCTTTGAGATGATAGCGATAGACGACTTGCAAGCGATCGTCATCACTGACCGACCGATACAATTTGACGCGCATCCGGTCCGTATTTTGCGATAACTGATACGTATTATTAGCACCTGTCGTGGCCGCGGTCGCTTTGATCACCGGCCCACTATTTAATTGCGTCGTGACACTTTCAAAGTTAGCGCCTTGAATCCCCCGCAGATCTTGCACATTAAAGACGCCGTGATAGTCATCATCAAAAATGTACGTCAGTGCTTGGGTCACTTCCGCGCTGCCGTCATTTTGCACATTGACGTGGACTTGATATTGATTGATCTGATAGTCCGCTAACGCGCGCAGTGGTTGCCAGCAAAACACCCCAATACTGAACAACATACTCAGCATGAGCCCCCACCAAACTTGTCGTTGTTTAGTCATATTTTCCCCTCCGTCGTCGTACTTATTTAAGCTTAATTTTACCATAGACGAGCGCGAATTAATGGGCAAACTAACTGGCATGGTGTAGCATGGAAACTGTTAACTGACGGCGTTTATGCCGTTAATCAAGAGAGGATGTGGTTTGATGGCTACCCAGCCACTACCAACCAAAATTAAAGTTCGTGGGGCCCATGTCAATAACTTAAAAGACATGGATATCGATATTCCCCTGAATTCATTTGTCGCTATTACCGGGCGCAGTGGTTCCGGTAAATCGTCACTAGCAATGGGCGTGCTTTACGCGGAAGGTGCGCGGCGTTATTTGAACGCCTTATCGACCTTTACCCGGCGCCGCATTAATCAAGTCGGTAAAGCGGCCGTCGATTCGGTTCAATACTTACCGTCAGCATTAGCTTTGCGCCAACGCCCCCAAGTTCCGGGCGTCCGGTCCACTGTCGGGACGATGTCCGAAAGCTTAAACATTTTGCGACTCGTCTTTTCACGTCTCGGCTCCCCCGTTTGTCCCAATGGGCATCGCTTGACGCCAACGCTGGCAATTGCCGAAAATATGGGCCACTTAGTTTGTTACGAATGCGGCGTTCATTTTACGGCCTTTGGTGCCGAAGACTTTGCCTTTAATTCCAACGGAGCCTGCCCAACTTGTGGCGGTATCGGTGAAGTTCGCCAAATCGACCCCAACTTAATTATTGCCGATGAAACGCAAACGATTCGGGAAGGCGCCGTCGCATCTTGGCACCTTCCCGGCCGTAACTTCATGCCGATTGTCGCTGACGCCATTGGGATTCCCATTGACGTCCCATATCAAGATTTAAGCGCGGCCGATAAAGAAAAAGTACTCCACGGTCCCAAACAAACGGTGGCCATTAGTATTCCGAGTTCTAAAGGCAAAATTTTCCACATGGACAATGCCGTCTACGAAAATGCCTTTGCGGCCGTTGAAGACAGTATGGCGACTACTAAAAATGAACGGTCCATCGCCCGTCTAAATCGTTTTTACACCTTTTCAACGTGTCCCGATTGCCATGGCTCACGGTTCGCACCCAAATTAATGAGCCAACTATTGAACGGCAAAAACATCGCCGAAGTCACCGACATGACTGTCGCCGATTTACACCAATTCGCAACGACGATTGTGGCGTGGCTGCCCACTGAGATGCACGACTTAGGACAACAACTGGTCGACGAATTACTATTGAGCTTGCAGCCAATGGAAGAACTCGGCTTAGATTACTTAACCCTCAGTCGACCGGGCGCTACTTTATCGACTGGTGAACTGCAACGCATCCAACTCGGGCGTACCTTGCGCAGCGCCACGACGGGGGTGTTGTACGTGTTAGATGAACCTTCCGTCGGGCTGCATCCCGCCAATGTCAACGGCTTAATCAAGGCCTTTCGCGGCTTAGTCGCTCAAGGTAATTCCGTCGTCGTTGTGGATCATGACACGAGTATTATTAGTGCGGCTGATTACGTGATTGAAATTGGCCCAGGTGCCGGGAAAACGGGTGGCACAATTGTTGATCAAGGGACCGTTGACCAAATCAAACAGCAGTCGGCTTCATTGATTGCCCCATTTCTAAATGGGACCGCCACCTTGCGCGAACGGCCCACCTTAACCGACCAGCAATTATGGGCCAAGGGTGCCTTGGATATTGAAGTGGCCCACCGCTTTAATATCCAAGATATTACCGCTAAGATTCCTAAGAACCGCTTAACAACGGTTACCGGGATGAGTGGTGCCGGGAAAACAACGTTGATTTTAGATAGTTTAATCCCCGCGTTAACCGCCACCGCTAAGCATCAGCCATTACCAGCACACGTCAAACACTTTGACAACAATCATATTCGCCACGTCGTTGAAGTTGATTCCGTGCCCGTCGGTAAAAATGTGCGCTCCACTGTCGCCACTTATACGAATATTTTAGATAACTTACGGCGCTTATTTGCCGGCACCGACACCGCTCAAGCCCACGGTTGGACAACTAGTCAGTTCTCATACAATGTTGCCGCCGGGGCTTGTCCAATGTGTGGTGGGACGGGTCAAATCTCCTTAGATGTCCAATATTTACCAGACATCACCGAAGTCTGCCCGCAATGTCACGGCGCCCGTTATAACCAAGAAACGTTAACCGTCCAGTGGCACGATAAAAACATTGCCGAAGTCTTGGCTTTATCGGTTGACGAAGCCTTGCCCTTTTTCCAAGACGAAGCTAGCATCGAAAACACGTTGCAAATTCTCCACGAAATGGGCTTAGGCTACTTGTTGCTCGGCGAAAGCACCCCCGCACTATCCGGGGGTGAAGCGCAGCGGTTGAAATTAACGTCACGCATCGGTAAGCGGCAGACCGGCACATTATTTGTCTTCGACGAACCGTCCGTTGGGTTGCATCCGTTAGATATCCAACAGCTCGTCAAAGTTTTCGACCAACTGATTCAACAAGGCGCAACCGTGATTGCAATTGAACACGACTTAGATGTCATCGCCAACGCCGATTACTTAATCGACATGGGGCCAGCTGGTGGTATTAATGGTGGGCATATCGTCGCTACCGGAACGCCGCAAGCGGTTAGTGACAATCCCGATAGTATTACAGGGCAGTATTTGAAAGCTCACCTAAATTTATTCAATCAAAATTAAAAAAATCCGTGCGCCCCCCAAAAAATTGGTCGCACGGATTTTTTGTGATAACTAGACATATAGCTAATTTCATATTTTTAATCATTTGAAGGACCACTAATTTGTGGATAAACCCCTTGAATGACCATTCGCCTTAGCATAGTAATCATAGCCGTAGATGAAATCGGCATATCGGCATCATACCACGCTGTCAACGTTCCAATGACCGCTGACATCACAAACTCATACGCTAAAACATCACTAGGATTTTCCGGTGACAACTGCCAATATTTAAAGAATGCGGGCGCAAAGTGCTTTTTTAACTTCCTAGTTAACGCTACGCCATCACTACCGGCCAAAATTCGTGATAGCCAAATACCGCGATGCTCATAAAACAAGGTCATCGCTGCCAGAATGTCGGCATCATCTTCGTGTCTTTGAGCAGCTTCAATGAATGTATCGGTTTCGTTAACTAGTCGATTTTCAATAGCTGTGAGGACATCAAACACATCTGCGAAATATTCATAAAACGTACTCCGATTATAGCCCGCACGTTCGATGACCGCTTTCACCGTAATTCGATGAATTGGCTGTTGCAAATATAGCTGCCAAAAAGCTTCAATGATATTAGTTCTAGTATTTTGGGCATTAGATGACATGTATCGTTACCTCATTTCCGACACTTCCACCATAACTGTTGGTGTAAAGCCTGATCAGGCTATATTAACATATATAGACGAACTCAAGATGTATAGAAAGGTCGTCTTATTATGAAATGGTATCGACGCCATTGGTATAGTTTCAATTTAATTTTTTTACTGATTGCATTGCTGTGGGCAATCACATTTTCTCATAGTCGTCTACAACTGATTTTACTGTTGAATTTTTGTGTAATTCTAATCCATCAATTTGAAGAATTTTGTTTTCCTGGTGGTGGGCCAGCGGTTTCAAATATTGCGTTAGCCCAGCATCCCGTGCATCCCGACCGCTGCCCATTGAATGAAAACAACAACATGGTCATCAACGTTTGTGTTGGCAATATTTTCTACTTATTGCCGGTATTTTTCCCACAAATTGGCTGGCTTGGACTGGCCCCGACCCTCTTTGGATTCATGCAACTTTATGTGCATGGTGTTACCGAAAATCGGAAATTAGGCACGTATTATAATGGTGGGCTAGCTTCCGTTATTTTAGGCCACGTGCCCCTTGGAATTTGGTATCTACTAACCGCTTATCACACTGGCATGTTAACCATAATCAACATCTTGCTGGCAGTCATCTATATTATATTTGTTGCAAAAGTTCTAATGCAATGGCTTGGATTTAAAGTATTGGGCAACCAAAATTCCCCTTACCCATTCGATCAAACCGAAATGCATCGCTTCCATATTGATGAAAAACTAGCCAAAAAACATGAACATGACTAGCTAACCGATAGTCAAATAAGCTTCGGCCATTACCGCCGTCATTCTATATCGCTATGTTTTAGCATACGCGTACATTCGATTGTTGACACTTACTAACTAATTTGAATAATTGCCCCCGTCCAATATTTAATCAGCAACGATGATTGCTATTCTGGCATCTCAATAATAATTTTCCCATGGGCCTTCCCAGCATGCGAATAATTAAACGCCGCCGCAATCTCACTCAAAGGGAACAGTTTATCAACAATCGGCGATAACTTTTCGGCTTCAATCATTTTAGTCAGCAACGCCAATTGATCCCCACTTGGGCGCATGAATAAAAACTCATAGTCGACCCCGGTTTGTTTTTCCAACTGCGTTAACCGACGACTGGCCAAACGAAAGGCAACCTGTTTCCAATGTGGCAAGCCGTACGCCTTCGCAAACCGCTCATTGGGTAAACCACTGACACTCACAATTCGGCCACCTGGTTTAACGATTTTGAAAGCTTGTTCCAAGCTTGACCCCCCTAATGTATCAAAGACGGCATCATAATGATGCAGCACTTGCGAAAAGTCGGTCGTGTGATAGTCAATCACTTGGTCAGCACCGAGTTGGCGCACCAAGTCGAAGTTACGGGCACTCGTGGTCGTCGCGACAAACGCGCCGAGTTGTTTGGCAATCTGAATGGCAATCGTCCCCACGCCACCCGCGCCCGCTTGAATCAAAACTTTTTGCCCTGGTTGTAATGCTAAGACATCATGTAACGCCTGATAGCTCGTCAATCCTACTAACGGAATTGCGGCTGCTTGTGCCACCGTTAAATTAGTGGGGCGTAACGCAAGATCACTCGCAGCCACGGCGATATATTCGGCAAATGTCCCAATCCGATTTTTCTGTGGGCGACCATAGACGGCATCGCCAACTTGGAACTGTTGGACCGCCGCTCCGACCGCAACAACTTCACCCGCAAAGTCATTGCCGAGGGTTAGTGGCATGTCATATTTCAACAACATCCGTAAGCCACCATTTTTAGTTTTGATATCAATCGGATTCACACTCGCCGCCTGAATCTTAACGAGTACATCATCGGGCCCCATCGTTGGCCGCGGGATGGTCATAATTTGTGGCTGGGGTTGGTGATAATGCGTGATTTGTGCAGCTTGCATCATTTTGGACATGTTAATCCACCTCTCAATGGTTTATTTTTTTGAACGACAATGATTGAATAATAATCAACCTGACTAAGCTTGTCAACTTTAGAGTTGCCGATATCAATCAATTGACAATTCCATCATCGCATGGTTTAATGGTTTAAAATTATAAACGACGCAGGTGAATAATATGTCAGATTTAACGAAACTGAAACACGAATTTGCCCGGTCGAGTGATTTCTTAGTGGCCCTTGGTGATCAGAAGCGGCAAGCGATTATTTTAGCCTTACTAGATAAAAAAATCGTCCACCGTGGCTTACGAGTGAACGAATTAACGGATGTCACCGGCTTATCTCGGCCGGCAGTATCACACCATTTAAAAATTTTAAAGGAGGTTGGCCTCGTGGATTTCCATCGCGACGGGACGAAGAATTATTATTATCTCACCCATTGCAAGACGCAAATCCAACAACTGGAGACATTATTAACACATGTCGCCGAAGTCATGGCCTGCAACCAACAACTATGAAAAAAATTTTACTCGTTTTAACTAATACAACCCGCTATGGGGATACGGATGACGCAACCGGACTCTGGCTGAGTGAAGCGACCGAGTTTGCGGTTATCATGCAAAATGCCGGTTATCAACTCGATTACGTTAGTCCGAAAGGTGGGTTTGTCCCGCTCGACCCGCGCAGCATGTTGAAATATACCGATGCCGAAAGTTTAGCTTTTTACGAGACCGCCGACTTTCAAGACCGTGCGTTAACCCACTCACTGGCCCCAGCTGACATCAATCCCGCCGATTACGCCGCCATTTATTACACGGGTGGTCACGGCGTCATGTGGGATTTTCCGGATAACTCCGAACTCCAAAAAATTTCATTAGCCATCTTACAACAAGGCGGTTACGTGACATCGGTTTGTCACGGGATTGCGGGTCTGCTGAATTTAAAAGACGCGGCCGGCAATTACGTTATTGCCAACCGTAAAATCACCGGCTTTACAACGGCCGAAGAAGTCCTCGCCGGTAAGAAAAAAGTCGTGCCGTTCTTGAATCAAAAAGTCGCCTCACAACACGGTGCCCACTTCACCCACAAACGGGCCTATCGCGAATTCGCCATTCAAGACGGCCAACTAATCACCGGCCAAAACCCCTTCTCCGCCCGCGCTGTTGCTCGGCTGTTATTACAAAACTTAACCAAATAACTGATCGTTAAAATCGCAAGTCTAGGACTAACCGATTAGCTAGTACCGCTACTGAATTGATTACAACCCAAAAATGGCCACGATACGAATCGTAACGTGGCCATTTTTGTACTGAAATCATGACTGGTTCATAGCGAGCAGTCCCAACTAACCCGAAATTTGAAAGGATAATTTCGTATCGTGTACCACTTGATGTTCCAGATTGATTTAGCGTCAATTCTTTTAAAATGTTAGTAATGACCAACTTGACCATGATTTATAAAGAATCAAAGAAGATGCCGCTTGCCACAGAGCTGCGCCACCACCAAACTGTCGTCGTCCTATTTCATACAAAAATCAATTTAGTTGTGAGTTAGCGGTAATGGAAGCCGCCGTGAAAGTTGCGTTAGTTCGGCATGCTTTTGGCCGAGCTTACGCAACCGACATCTTTGAAGATTGACGGGCTTTGCCAAGCTTCAAAGTGAGGTTCGAGACCGCTTTTTGGCTCGAACCGGTCGCCACG
>NZ_AYGX02000107.1:16111-31316 GCF_000498955.2 Lactiplantibacillus fabifermentans DSM 21115
TGGCTGGAATTACCGCTAACTCACAACGGCAATCCTTATTCCACATGGACGATTTGTTTATGTAGCCGGCCAGTGAGTAACGTCCAGCCACTGACAATCAGTGCTAATACAATGGCGACGCTAAACGCCCAAGCTGGGCCGGCCAAGTTGTACAGTAGCACAATACTAGTACTACCCGCGGGCGCGGCAATCGTGACCACGGTGCTAATCAAGCCGAGCACCGACCCCGTCATGTTCGGCGTCACTTTCATGGTAATTAACGCATACATTTTCGGGTCCAACTTCCCCGTAAAAAACATCGCCACTAAAATTGCTAAGACGATGCCTGGTAATGTCGGCCAAACCAATAACATAACGTACGTCATCCCGGTCATCAACGTGGTTAAAAACGTCAATTGTCGCAACGTCAACCGGTCCGCCCATGTCCGTTTAGTGATGCCGCCTAACACATTACCAATCACGAAAACAATATTCACGACTAAGACCACGGTCGCATAAGGTAAGCCCCACTTAGGTGTCAGGCGCAATAAATATAAATTTAGCACCCCATCCAAGCTCATTGAGACCACGTTGAGCAACATAATAATGCCTAAAAAGCTCACCGTCGGCATGGCGGTAGCCGCATAAATGACTTGACTAGCCGTGCGCCAGACTGACCGGAATGGCGCTTTTTTCGTGGTCATAAACGGGACCGTTATTTGCCGATATCCGGCTAATAACCACAAGGCCGCTAATAAAAATGTCGTGGCATTCACATACCCCGCTAACGCGTAATCATGCGTCACCGCTAACACGAACACCCCCAGCGCTTGGCCGACGGGTGACATGATGGTACCAACACTTTGATTGATTCCATAGGCTTGTTGGCGGTCAGCCGCCGCAATCCGATTCTGCATCGTAATGTTGAATAAACTACTGCCGTAATTGCCGCACAGCGTTGACATGACGTTACATAGCACGACCAGATAAAAAATTCCGACCGTATGTTGGTTGATTAATTGCGCCAAAATTAAATAGAGCCCGGCTTGAATGAACTTGGTCACGATTTGTAACCGCGCTTTGGCCCGCGTCTGATCCGCGAGCCGTCCCATCACAATGTTGAACATGAAGGGACACACTTCGGCGACGGAAACGACCGAAACTAGCCACTGAGACTGCGCAAAACTTTTAGCATACGTTAATAAAATAATGTTGAATAAACTAATCCCTAAGGTGGCTAAAAAGTTCGCCCCGACTAAGGTTTGTAGTGTCCGATTTTTTAATATCGTTGTCATGATTGATCCCACCTTTGATTGATTAGTTTGAGTATAAATGCCGCGCCGTGCTACAATCAGAAAAGTTGTGGCATATATGCCACCTTGGAGGTCCAGATATGGAAAATTTAGGTCCTACGATTAAACAAATCCGTTTGAATAAAGGCTTAACTCAGGCTGCGGTGTATACTGGCATCGTTTCACGGTCGTTTGCCATTCGCTTTGAAAGTGGTCGCAACGATATTGGCGCCATCAAATTATTCGCCATTTTAGATAACTTGGCCATCAGTGCCGACGAGCTTCGGTTCATTCACGACCATTACCAAGTCACGCCATTCGATCAGGCGTTTCTAACAGCCGACCACTACTACAATCAACAAAATTTTCCGGCCTTAACGGCTTGGATTCATACGCATCAAACGAGCGCTCACAGCTATGAACGGCTCGTAGCGAGCTACATGCAAATTAAATTATTAGCCTTTGACCATCGCCAACTCCACTTAACGGCCGCCATTCAACCCGCTGTACAACATTTGCAGACCACACCAACTTGGACGTTACACGAGTTAAAGCTTGCCAACTTACTCGTCGGGCTGACTGCGACGGAAAATGGTTTGGCAGCATTACCGCCATTGACGGAAAAGATGGTCACGAGTTGCCAACATTATTTGACTCCCCATGGTGATCCGTTTAACGTCTTACAAGCTTTATTGGAATTTTATAACGCCCGATTGCAAGTGGAACTCAATTTCCATGATTTTGACGCGGCTCGAGCGCTCAAGCCACAATTTATGGCAATCAAGGCCGACCAACTAACTTGGGATGGGCGCCTTTTACAACAAACGCTACTCGGATTGTGGGAACTTTACTTCGGTGACGTCGACCAAGGTAATCGCATTTTAGCAACGATTACCGCAGTAGAACAGCTTTATCAGCCTTTCCCCGACACTAATTTGCGGTCGATTATTCAAGTGCGCCGCTTGGAAGCGCAAGCCTATCGTTTACATGAACTTAAAGAAAACTAAGTTTCCGTCGTTTTGAACGTTGCTTAACCACGCAATGACTCAAAACGACTTTTTTTATCATGAAAATTAGTTAAAGGTTTGAAAATGATTAGAATTCGATGTACTTTGTTAATTATAAATTAATGAGGTGGGTGAAACAAGATGCAAAATGTCACACGAATCTTAACGCTAAAAAATGGCTATCATCTTTGGTCGCATACTTATAATTTGGGGGCGAAAACCAAATTACTCTGCTTGCACGGCGGCCCCGGCGATACCCATGAAGTTTTTGAAAGTTTCGGCGCGCAACTGGCGGACTTAGATATTGAAGTCACCATGTACGACCAACTGGGCTCCTGGTATTCCGACACGCCTAATTGGGATGACCCAGCCATTAAAGCCCAATATCTAACCGAAGACTACTACTTAGCTGAAGTTGAAGAAGTGCGGCAATTGCTCGGTTATGACCAATTCTACTTGGCGGGGCATTCGTGGGGCGGCATGTTAGCCATGACATACGCGGCCGCCCATCAAGACCAGCTTAAAGGTCTGATTATTATTAGCATGGTCGATAATATTGCCGATTACGTTGACCGCATGAAAGCCATTCGGGCGGCCGAATTCTCCCCAGCGGAAAATGCCTTCATGCGCGATATCGAACGCCGTGAACAATGGGATAACCCCCATTATCAAAAACTCATTACGCATTTGTATCACGAATACATTAACCGCCGCCAACCCGAACAGATGCATCATACCGTCGATATTCAGGCCAAACCGGTCTATAACCATTTTCAAGGGGATAATGAATTCGTCGTTGAAGGTGACCTAGGCGATTGGGACTTTTCTGAACAGCTCAAGACGATTCAGCTACCAACCTTACTGGCCTTCGCCGACCACGAAACGATGCCACTAGCAACGGCCCAACGAATGCAACAAAACATGCCGAATGCTAAACTCGTCGTCACGCCCAATGGTGGTCACAATCATATGGTCGACAATCCGGCGGTCTTTTTCACCAACTTACGCAATTACTTTTTAGATTTACGTCACGGCACATTCAATCAAACAAAGGAAGCCTAGCCTATGGCAGCAAACCATATTTCCGGTCCGCACGATGTCAGTTTAAGTGACTTCGGGTACCAACAAGAACTCGACCGCACGTTATCGGTCAAAGATTTAGTGATCTACGGCTTAATTTTCATGGTGCCGATTGCGCCAATGGGGATTTACGGCTCGGTCATTTCTGTCTCCCACGGTATGATTGCTTTAACTTATGCCATCGGGATGGTCGCCATGTTTTTCACCGCCTTGAGTTATGGTCAAATGTCGCGCGCCTTTCCGATTGCCGGGTCGGTCTACACGTATGCCAAGCTCGGGATTAATAAAACAATTGGTTTCTTATCCGGCTGGATGATTATTTTAGATTATATTTTTGTACCAGCGCTCTTATATATCATTTCAGCCAATTCCATCAAATCACTCCTGCCAGGGGTGCCAACGTGGATTTGGCTCGTCTTATTCATCGGCATCAACACATTGATTAACGTCCGGGGCATCGAGTTCACCGCGATTGCCAACCGAATTTTCTTAGCTGGCGAGCTCATTGTCTTGGCCTTTTTCCTAGTCTTGGGCACGTATGGCGTTATGCACGGTGTTGGAAATGGCTTCACGCTCAAACCATTTTACGACGCCAGTCAGTTCAACTTGAACTTCGTCATGACCGCTACATCCGTTGCCGTCTTGAGTTTTTTAGGTTTCGATGGCATTAGTACCTTAGCCGAAGAAACGACCGGTGGTAACAAAACGGTCGGCCAAGGGATCATGTGGTCCTTAATGTTAGTCGGCGTCTTATTTATCGCCCAGACTTACTTAGCCGCCCTCATCGTCCCTAACTGGCATTCATTTGGCGACTTAGATACGGCCTTTTACGTCGTTGCTGGTAAAGTTGGCGGTCCCTTTTTGACCTACCTCACCACGATTGCCACGATTCTTTCATGGGGCTTTGCCAATGCGTTAGCCGCCCAAGCCGCGATCTCACGGATTCTATTCGGCATGTCACGCGATCACAACTTACCAAAGGCTTTAGCTAAAGTCCATCCGAAATTTAAGACGCCGTACGTCAGCACACTTTTAGTCGCCATTATTTCGTTAATCGTGGGCCTAATCTTCATGAACAATAGTGGCATCTTATCCGAAATCGTTAATTGCGGCGCGTTGACGGCCTTTTTGGTCATCCATGTCGCCGTTGTGAACCACTTCCTAATCAAGGGCCACTCCCACGATTATTGGCATCATCTAATTGTCCCGATGATTGGCTTTGCGGTTATCTTGTTCGTCATGCTCAACCTCGATAGCTTAGCTAAAGAAATCGGCGCCGCTTGGTTAGTCATCGGGCTCGTTTATTACGGAACGCTGCGATTAACCCAACGCAATACCGAAATGAATTTATAAACTAAATTGACCCCACAAAAAAATTGACCACCGCATCATTGCCGTGGCCAATTTTTTTGGCATCCTAGTTAATGTAAGTTATAAATATTCGTTAGATTCGTCCCAGTTGGTTGGAAGTAATGGATTTGATAATGACCTAATTTTGCCGAATTTCGAGGGAGATTGATAACTGCGGTCCCGTGGCTCGTGCGATGTTGCCCATTAACCCAATCGTAGGGTTGCGCTTCCGCTGACATCGTATAATCCCCGGCCGTGATGCGAATTAGGTGCCCCATATTCAAATAATAAGGCGTTGCCGCATTATTACCGTTGTGCAACTTTAGCTGATACGGCACCTTAATTTGCCAAACATCTTGTTGGCGCGCATCTGCGGTTGCTTTGACGGTTGGCTGACTGAGCGTCACGTCGACCGTTCCCGGTAATACTTCCCCAAACTTAGCACGTTGTTGGTGATGGATTTCTGTGTCAATTTGATTGGCCGTCTCCAATCGATCACGAAATTCGACACTGCCATTTTTCACGTCAGCTAAGTCAATCGATTTTTGCTGCACCGGACCAGCTGACGTTGTCGCCGTGGCTACCGATTGGTTTTTCGCCGGCACTGGTTTCGTGGCGGCCTTAGTCGGTTGTGCCTGCACTGTCTGCAAGCCATAATAACCGCCCCCAGCTAGTCCTAGTCCGACCACGCCTAAAACGACTAATTTGATTTTACGCATACTTTTCCCCCATTCTAAGTATCGGTCAATCCCCCCAATACTTGATACCCTCAGTATAGCAACGCCTATTAGCCCTCACAACGAATATTCCAATATAAGTCATCACCGCGTTCTCATGCTACCTACAACCTAAGATGGCAATATCACAGTCGTCTGTGTATTACTAATTTAATTTTTTAACTTAATGGTTGCCCCTCTCACACAATTATTATTAAACAGCTCCAATAAAATCTATATGACAATCAAATTATGATCTGGCAACCTCCAAAAACGGTGCGACTAACAAAAAATCGTAGTCACACCGTTTTAAATAAAAAAAGACTAATTTAGTTGAGTGTCAGCGGTAATGGAAGCTGCCGTGCAAGTGGTGTTAATGCCGGTGATTTTGCTGACATTTACAGCACCGACATCTTTGGCGATTGGCGGATTTGGCCGAGCTCCAAAGTGAGATTCCAAGATGTTTCTCAGACTTGGACCGGTCCCAGGACCGATGGCATTACCGTCAGTCAACTGCGACAATGCCAACTACAGCTTATTTTTCCGAACTCAAATGCGGTAAGGCCAAGAAAATCAGTAACCCAATTAAGAATAAAATACTTAATGAAGCTGCCCCAATCGTCGACTTACCAGTCATTTGGGTCACAATCCCGACTAAGACGGGCCCCATGACCGCGGAGAACTTGCCTAAAATGTTGTAAAAGCCAAAAAATTCACTCCCGGATTGCTTTGGAATCAACCGGCCAAAGTACGAGCGACTCAACGCTTGAATCCCACCTTGACTCGTTCCCACTAACACCGCTAGAATCCAAAAATCCATGACGCTCGATAAACGTAACGCGTACAAACAGATTCCTAAGTAAATCACGATATCAATCAGAATCCCCGTCCGCGTTGACGTTTTATTCGCAATCCAACCGTAGAGCAATGAGAATGGAAACGCCACGAGTTGGACAACTAACAAGACAATCATCAAGGTCGTCGTCGTAATCCCCATGTCCATCCCAATCGACGTCGCCATCGTGAAAATGGTATCAACCCCATCGATGTAAAAGAAATAAGCCACTAAGAACCAGGCGGCCGCGCGATAATGCCGAATATGTTTCAAAGTTGACCACACCCGGGCAAAGCTTGACCGCACCGGATGGTCATTGGCTGCTAAAGCATACTTTTGATGCACGTTTTTCAACAACGGAATGTAAAAGATAATCCACCAAGCTGCCGCTAAGACGAAACTCCAACGCGCTACGCCGTAACTCGATAACAGACCAAAGCCGCTTGTTAATTGTAAGACTAAGAATAAAATGAACGCTAACACGCCCCCAAGATAACCGAAGCCATACCCATATGAGGAGAGCCGGTCTATATCTTTATCCGGTGCCACGTCGGTTAAAAAACTATCGTAAAATAAATTGCCACCGGAATACCCAATAATCGACAAAATATAAATACCTAGCAACCACTTCCAAGCGGTCGGGGGTGCGATACTCAAACCCAACGTCATAACCATCCCAAGGATAGAAAAGATATTGAGCATCCGTTTTTTAGCGTGCGGATAATCGGCTAACGCGCCCAAGACGGGGGCTAGAATCGACACTAACAATGTTCCGATACTATTGGCGTACCCCCAATAGGCAGTCGCGTTAGCTGGTGACACCCCACTACTTTGGGCAATCGCCTTAAAGTAGACCGGCAAGACCGCGGTAGTGACGATAATGCCGTAGCCGGAGTTGGCCCAATCATAAAAGATCCAACCCCACTGCTGCTTGTTAAATTTCATCAATTATTCTCCTTAAAAATGCCAGTCAAAGCCTGTCCTGGCATACTCCCTTTAAATCGTAATCCTAATAACCGGGCAAACGTTGGCGCTTCATCGACCAATTTGGCCGCATCAATCGTGACTCCCGGCTTAATAGCGGGGCCGTTAAACAATAGCGTCGTTTGATAATCCGGTTTCATCGGGTCATAACCGTGCACGCCATGATAGCGGTCAGGTTGCCCTAACGTATCTGGATGGACCGGTTCGACAACGAGTGGGCGCCGACTTTCATCAGTAAAGTAATACCCTGCCTTAGCTTCCACCATCAAGGCACAGGCTGGGTCGGCGCCACGTTTAGCGGCCTCGGCCCCGGTAATCACCGTTTCCACCCCTTCAACTTGTTTAATCAAAGCAGTCAATTCAGCGATTTCATCAAAGTGACGAGTATAAATATAAGTCGAACCATCTGCCGTTTTCGCCATCACGGACCAGTCATCTTCAAACGTTTGGTCCGCGCGCGGCGTTAACCAGCCGTGTTGGGCAAACAATGTGTTCAAATGAATCATGTGATCGACATTAATTTGGTAATGATCGCCTAAAATCACAAAATTGGTATCTGCGAAAGTTCCCGCTTGTTTAGTGGCGTCGATTAATTGACCGACGTGTTTATCCAACCGCTGTAACGCTTGCATGGCTTCCTTAGAACGAACCCCGTAACGATGCCGCATACTGTCCATATCGACCAGATGAATCATCGTCAAATTTGGTTTTTGATGCGCCAGTGTATCAACGGCACAAGCTGTGATGAATTCGTCCAGCTGGGGCTGTTTAATGCCGTTACGTAAGTGCCCATATTTGTGGTTCATTTTGAGTAAGAATAATGGGGAACTAGCTTTTAGCGAAACCAAGACTTGGTTGGTCCAAATCCGGTTTGGAAAAATTTCCGCTAAGTTATATGTAATCTTACTACCCGCGGTGACTGGCCATAAAAAGGCCGCCGTCGTTAACTGCTTTTGGCGTGCCAAATCGTATAAGGTCGGCACTTTAACATCCTTTTGATACCAGAACCAGTCTGGTGAGCGCCGTTTAGGTTGTAATTTGGTATTGTTCACGATTCCGTGGACCTTGGGATATTGTCCCGTGATAATGGTTGTGTGTGACGGGTACGTCAAAGTTGGATAAATCCCCGTGACCGATTTCACCCACGCCCCACCTTGCATGAGACCATTCAAGACTGGCAATTCAGCCTGATGTTCCCGCAAGTCCCGAAAACCAAGGGCATCTAACGAAATAATGACTAAATGTTGATTCGTTGCCATCAGCAATACTCCTCTCCGTTACGTTTCATAATTTAACTTACAGTATCATCAATATGTAAAAGTATACCGCAGAAAAACCGGGTGTGTCAGCGATGTTTACAAAAAAACGCAAAAAACGAGTGCCGACTCACCGACACTCGCAATGATTAACTAGACATTATCGGCTAAGAATCCTTGCCGTTGTAGCCATCTGATGGCTAAGGGGACCCAATTGGCCGCTTGATCATCTAAATACTTAGGTTTATTTGGTTTTTCCGTCACATGGTTAGCTAAGGCCAAACCGTGAATCCCGCCTCCAAACAGGTGATATTCCGTCGCAACTTGTTGTTCTGCCAACGCCTTAACGTACATCATTGAATTGAATGGTGGGACTAATTCATCGGTCACCGTTTGCCAAATAAAAGTTGGTTTGGTGGCCTCCGTCACTAACTTTTGGGCGGCCCAGAGCTGAGAGTCGGTCGTTATTTTTTCACGTTCAGCAGCCGTCGTCGGAAACCCGGCTTCTAAATCGATGACCGGATAGCCCAAAACAGTCGCCGCATGATGACCGGTGTACCGGTCTAACTGATATTGCGCTTTGAGTACGGGATTAGTCGCTACGCCGTTAAACGTTGCGACCACGTGGCCCCCCGCTGAAAAGCCGGCTAATAAAATGCGGTCAGGGTCAACATGGTGGGCTGTCGCTTGGCCCGTTACCCAAGCAATCGTCTGAGCGACTTGTTGTAAGGCCCAGGGATAAACTTGTTCCGTCGCAGTTTCCAATTGATAATTCAAGACAACGGTATGCATACCTTCCGCCAAAAAGCGCATGGCGATGGGCGCCTCCTCGCGACCGGAATGATACGTAAAGCCGCCCCCTGGACAAATAATCATGACCGGATAGTCTACCGGCGTCTCAAAATCAGAAATTTGGTCTAACCAATATGCTGTGACCTTAAAAGGATGTTCCGCAGCGGTTAATGTTTGTTGTTCTATTTGCATAATAAATTCCCCCATATTTGATTTATTTATGTCGATAGTTGAAATCAAGCCACTTTTTGTTTACGCTTACATTATAAAGACGGTTTATTATCTTTGTCAATTTTATTCGAATAAATATCTAAATTTGTTCGGATATTTACAAATAATGAACAATAGTTTGTTATAATTAAACTAATTAGAAAACTCGTGAAGGTGACAATTATGGCTAAAAATAATTTTGAAACAATTTATACAACTTTAAAAGCGCGTATTTTAGCTGGGGACTACAGTATCAAGATGCGGTTGCCCATTGAAGATGAGCTAATTGCAGAATTCGATACTAGCCGGTATGCCGTTCGAAAAGCCATTCAAAAATTAGCAGATGAAGGACTTGTCTACAGTGTTAAAGGCCGCGGCGTGGTACTACTTGAACACACCCCGCAAACACAACAGTTCAACTTGAACTTAAGTCGCACAACCGGCCTTAAAGCCATGAATGCTGGCCGAAACTTGGACTATCAAACCGACGTCGTCAGCTTTAAGCAAATTATTGTCGATGCTGAACTCAGTGAACAGACCGCCTTTGAAGTCGGCATTCCCGTCTACGCGATTCAGCGGGTCCGCATTATTAACGGGACGCGTGCCGTCATCGATATTAACTACTTCAATGCCCAACTGATTCCAGATATTACGCCATCCATTGCGAAAAAGTCGATCTACGACTACATTCAGAAAAAGCTAAAAGTTAAAATTGCGGTCGTTAAGCGGATGTTACGCGTCGATACCGCCCAAACTGTTGATACTCAGACATTAGATTTAGAGAACAATAATTGTATTGGTAATATGATTAGTATTTCATTTAACGACGCTGGTCGCCAATTTGAATATACCGAATCACACTTCATTCCCAACGAGTTTATCTTCACCCAACTCATTCGTAACTAAACCTTACTAACGTCACTTAAAAGTCGGACCAGCGTCCGGCTTTTTGTTTACCTGTATTCGCGCTTTATAAAATAAATCATAGCTATTATTTCCAATACTTATTTAAAATATATTCGAATAAATATTGACTATTACCTAGAACAGATTATAATATATAATTGTAAAAGCTAATGGGGGTTAGCCTTTACCGCAAGTTATTTTTAGCTGGGATCTCGCGGGTCAAAGGATTAGGCGTGGTCAAGGATGTTAAAAACTAAAAAAAACGGGTGTCGCCGCTAGGGGTGACACCCGTTTTTTTAGCGATTAGTCTTTAAAATGACCGGCGGCGATAAAGCCACGTGGCACTAATCGTCATACTTACCAAAATCAATCCAATCCAAACGGCTGCATTATCATTAGTCTCACCCGTTTGTGGTAATGCACTAGCATTAATTGCGCCCAAGACTGGATGACTAGTGGCACTTGCCAACCCAGACTTACCAGGAGCCACTTGTGCTGAACTAGTAACAATCCCAGGCCGCTTATAAACTGGTCGCCGCGGTCCAGATGAAACTGTTAATTCATGCTGTGGCTTTTTGGTTGGGGCCGCGGTTGTCGGGGCCGTTGTCGGCTCAGTCGTTGGCGCCGTTGTCGGCTCAGTCGTTGGCTCAGTCGTCGGCGCCGTTGTCGGCGCGGTCGTCGGCGCCGTTGTCGGCGCGGTCGTCGGCGCCGTTGTTGGCTCTGTCGTTGGCGCAGTTGTCGGGGCTGTCGTTGGCTCAGTTGTCGGGGCAGTCGTCGGCGCCGTTGTTGGCTCTGTCGTTGGGGCCGTTGTCGGCTCAGTCGTTGGGGCTGTTGTCGGCGCTGTCGTTGGCGCAGTTGTCGGGGCTGTCGTCGGCGCGGTTGTTGGCTCTGTCGTTGGGGCTGTCGTTGGCTCAGTCGTTGGGGCTGTTGTCGGCGCTGTTGTCGGAGCCGTCGTTGGCGCGGTTGTTGGCTCAGTGGTTGGGGCTGTTGTCGGCGCTGTTGTCGGCGCGGTCGTTGGGGCTGTCGTTGGCTCAGTGGTTGGTTCAGTCGTCGGTGCAGTTGTCGGTGCCGTCGTTGGCGCCGTCGTCGGCGCGGTTGTTGGCGCCGTTGTCGGGGCTGTCGTTGGCGCCGTTGTTGGTGCCGTTGTCGGCGCGGTCGTTGGCTCTGTCGTTGGCGCAGTTGTTGGAGCAGTCGTTGGGGCTGTCGTTGGCGCCGTTGTCGGCGCGGTCGTTGGGGCTGTCGTTGGCGCCGTTGTCGGCGCGGTCGTTGGCTCTGTCGTTGGTGCAGTCGTCGGCGCGGTTGTTGGCGCCGTGGTTGGTGCCGTTGTCGGCGCGGTTGTTGGGGCCGTTGTTGGCTCAGTCGTTGGCGCCGTTGTCGGCGCGGTCGTTGGCTCAGTCGTTGGCGCAGTTGTCGGGGCCGTGGTTGGGGCCGTCGTTGGCTCCGTCGTTGGCTCAGTCGTTGGCGCTGTTGTTGGCTCAGTCGTTGGCTCCGTGGTTGGTGCAGTCGTCGGCTCTGTTGTTGGAGCTGTCGTTGGGGCCGTCGTTGGCTCCGTGGTTGGAGCTGTCGTTGGGGCCGTCGTTGGCGCCGTCGTCGGCGCCGTCGTCGGCTCAGTCGTTGGCGCTGTTGTCGGCTCAGTTGTTGGTGCCGTTGTCGGCGCTGTTGTCGGTGCTGTCGTTGGCGCCGTCGTTGGCTCCGTTGTCGGCGCCGTCGTTGGCGCCGTCGTCGGATCATTACTTGTAGTCGTAGAATCCGTCTTCGAAGTCGTCGCTGACGCCGTCGTTGGCTCTGTTAGCGTAATCGAAGTCCCATTACTAATGGTCGTGGCGGCGTGCGCTGGTGGTGTCAAAGCTGGCAATCCTATTATTAATCCACCTGCCATTAACAACATCGTTGATAGCCATCTTTTGCCAGATTTATACATCTTATAATGTTCCCTAGTCTCACGTTGCTGCTGCATTTGCTTAAATCGCATTGTTAGTAATCCCCTTTCCAAAAATACGTTGCAATTCTTGATTGCACTTAGGTTTTATCATGTCATCACAAGCAACTCAATTGTGATTCCAGCGAAAACCGCATTTTTATATCAATCGACAACCATTTTGATTAGTTAATCTTGCTAAATAATCCCCAATAATTATGATAAAAATAATGCTTGCTTGACCCTAGTGGCCAAAAATTGCCCGATTATCCTACCAAAAAACGATTTTATATTTAATGATTGTGCTATCAGTTATCCTAAATGATTGGCATTCTATTCGTGATTTTAAGCCGTAACAATATTCAGTTGGTAAAGTTTCGCAACGGTCGTTAGCATGCTTACTGAGTAGTGTCACCGATTCATTAAACTGCTCACGTAAGTTTAACTTTCAAACCGAGTCACTGACTAGTGGCAAAATTCCTCAAAATCTGTCACTATTGATTGCCCTTAATTCCTAGGACGGCTATACTATAAATCATAAAGAAACTACTTTATAATCAATATCCTTTAAGAAATTTTCTTGATTATAACATGGGGGGTCAAGGAGTCATCGAAGTACCGGGGGACAAAAATGCGACCGAGTAAATTACTCGATCGCATTTTTATATGCCAAGCTAAATTTTTTTAGTTGCGACGTTTCCGACGACTGAAGTAGCCACCCATGGCCAAGCTAGTTGCTAAGGCTAAGCCTAACAGACTAGTAGCGCCACTTTGACTTTCATCAGTTTGTGGCAAACTCTGCCCTTGCGCTTTAGCTAAAGCAGCCGCCACGCGGGTCCGCAATTTTTCTAACTTCGCCACTAACGCTTGGTTGTGGTCAGTTTTGGCAATTGCAATGGCTTCATCAATTTGATCTAACAATGTTTCTTCGTAACCGATTTGGCCACTAGCTGGTAAGTCTAGAATTTCTTCAAATTCAGCTTCCATTTCAGCTTCGGTGGCGTCCGTCACGACATCATCATCGATTTCAGTTTGAATTTCATCGCTATCTTTTTCGATATCAGCTTCCTCTTCTTCGTATGTTGGCATTTCAACATCGATGGAAGGATGCACTGGTTTTTCGTATTCTGGTTCCGGTTCTTCTGGCATTTCGACATCGATGCTTGGATGGACCGGCTTTTCATATTCTGGTTCCGGTTCTTCTGGCATTTCGATATCAATACTTGGATGGACCGGCTTTTCGTATTCTGGGTCCGGTTCTTCTGGCATTTCGATATCAATACTTGGATGGACCGGCTTTTCGTATTCTGGGTCTTTTTCATTATCCGTATTATCTTGCAAATCCCAACGGTGGGTTTCCGCATTAACCACCACTTTGTCAGCAATAATATTGCCATCTAAGTTTTGATTAGCGATAACTTCAGCAGCTGGTGCCAAGACACTACCTTGGAATGGCCGGTCGATTGAAATCGTCCCAGTGGCTAATTTGTCACTGGCGGTTGAATCGTAGAAATTCCATAGTAAGTGATTATCACCGAAGTCTTCAGTTTCTTGGTTATCCCGGTCAGTGCCATCTTCGTAAACGACTTTGATTTGTGAGGTCACTGAATAGTTTTCAGCCCCAGCAGTATCGACGTTAATAATAATCGTATTGCCGTCTTTATCAGCGGAGACGCCGCTAATCGTTAAAGGTGTCCCACTAGTTAAAACATCACTCGACAAATTAATGACGATGTTCCCATTTTCATCGGGCTTCAAATCACTAACATCAATCACCCGGTTATTCATATCGCTAAAATCACTCGCACTATAAGTGGCTTTAGGGGTCTCTTCACTTAAACTAGCACTCAATTTTTCTAACTTAGCGAATTCCTTGTCAAAATCAATATAAACGTTACCGTCTTTATCTTGATAAACTTCAGACGCTAACAAATGATCGATGTAGGTCCCATTGACCATTGGCCGATTAGGGTTGCTGACATCGATTTCAACGTTTTGACCAAAAATAACTTTATTGACTCGAGTATCCCCGGCCGAAACAAATGAACTGCTGGCAATATTATTGATATTTTGAATATACGAAATATCTTTATCGAGTAATTCTTCAATAATATTCGTCCCAAAGTTCACATTCCCGGATAAGTTGCCAACCGCGATGTTCCCATTAGTATGGGCATTCAATTCAGCTTCACGTGCAAAGATATGGAATTGCGAGGAAACGCCGAGGAGGTTATGTAAATCTGGATAATCGTCGGTGACGGTCCCACCATCTTGAACGGCAGCGTTGGTCGTCTTAGCACTTGAATTGGCAGTGTTGTTACTAGTCGTTGACGAACTTGTGCTACTGCTGCTTGTTGAGTTCGCAGCACTACCAGAACTTGAGCTTATCGCACTGCTTGAGCTAGCGGCGCTACTACTTTCACTGGCGACACTGCTACTTTCACCGGCTTCGCTACTGCTATTACTCGTGGCACTACTACTAGAACTGGTTGTGGCGCTATTACTTTCAGAACTGCTGCTAACTTGTGAACTTGAACTGCTGGTACTGGAAGTCGATGATTCGGCACTGCTAGTGACTTTTGCACTGGTCACTACCGGTGTTTCAGCCGCCTTAGTGCTGATTTTATCAGCACTAGTCGTGGCGGTAGTACTACTTTCGCTGACGCTGCTAGCACTGCTAGTTGCGGTATCCGCATTGGCAGTAACCGTTGCGCCCCCTAATGTTAAAATGACGGCACAAGCAAACGCCCAGCGACGCCCACTCTTATACATTTTAAAATGTGTTTGTTTACGCTCCATCAAATATCCCCACCTAAAATTAATCATTAGGTAGATTGTAAAATTAATCCGAACGCTGTTCGGACAAAAAAGATCAGCTTC
>NZ_AYGX02000108.1 GCF_000498955.2 Lactiplantibacillus fabifermentans DSM 21115
GGTTATGCTGAACAATTTGTCCAAAAATTCGGATTAAATTTGCAATCTACCTTTTGCCAGCTTCCCATGATTTGACCGTCCGTGGTGAAACTGCAACATAAAATGCCAACACCCGCTGAGTAATGCCCAACTTTTCACGAATTGCTTTAATCGCATCCGCATCATAATCCGGAACAGGCTTAAGTGAAACGACATGCGTAGTAACATGCGAGTCGTCTCCCTGTAAAGCTGCGGTAATTTGTTCTGCTGAAAGTTGTAACGAGGTTAACTTTTCAGTCATTTTAAGCTGCCTTTCTTCATCAACTTGAAGAATTTTGACAGGTTTGCTGGTGTCAGTTAACTTATTTCACAGAAAATAGCGAACTAAGATGAGGTCCATGAATGATGGCTACCGCTTAATTAACTTCACCACTAATCAATTGATATTAATCATTCAAATTTGATTATACAGTTTTAATGTAAAGTTATGGCATCGATGTTGTAAACTTACCGTATATTTGACTAACTTACGCACCACCAGGCATTAACGGTCAAAAATATATTAATAACGCCTTTTGAGAAAATCATAGAACCGTGTTAGCATAGGATAAGATTGTTTTACTAATGAACTTTTTTAATTGGAAACAAATAATTTAATCGTAAGCGTCGTTCGGGTCAGCGTTACGGTTTAATTTAGGGGGGAGCCACATGTCTAGGAATCAAAAGGCCCTCATTACAATCAGCATTATCGTGATTGCCATGATGAGCCCTTTACTTTTTAGTCAACACGCACTATTAGGGGTCGACGGTTATTTTCAATATAACCGCATTTATGAAGCGGCGATGCAAATCAAACATCACAACCTGAGCTTCATTAATTTATATTCATTTCAACAAGCTGGGCGGGTCGTTAACAGTTTATATAGCCCGTTAATTACGTACATTGCTGGCGCGTTATTGCTAATACTCGGGACCTGGTACAAGTTCCAGATTGTGACCGTTTTTGTGGTGTACTTGGTGGCGGGCTACGGCATGTACTTGGCGGCCCGCAAGTTTCAATTTTCACAGCGCCGCGCCCTCGCATTGGCGGTTATTTTTTTAACTTCTAACGTTGTTTATGGTTATATTTTCGGCGTCACGTGGCGCTCACTGGCCTTAGCCCTGTTGCCGTTATTCGTGGGTCCCATTTTAACTTTGTATCAGGGCAACTGGACCATCAAAGCCATGCTCAAGCTAGGGCTGTTAGTCGGCGTTTTGACGCAATTTCAAATTTTGACGGTGGTGCTTACGGTACCATTTTTCGTGCCATTCGCCATTCACGGCTTGTCCCAAACTAAATATAAACAATCAGCACTCTTGAATTTATTGGTCGCGATCTTAGTGGCGCTATTACTGAGTTTGAACACTATTTTGCCAATGCTAGAAGTCTTTTCCGAGAACACACTCATTGCGCCCGTTGCGATGCAATTAATGGATGAGACCAGCTTGATTTTGCAACCAATCTACACTGGTGTTGATTCTAGTAGTGATATTGTCTTGACCATCATTATTTATACCATGCTGATGGGCCTGATCATGTTTTGGTCGCGCTTAGGTAACTTTACCCGGCTATTTGCTTGCGTGGCCGTGGTTTATGCCATTCTGGGCACTAGTTTGTTTCCTTGGGATGCGTTGCAACAAGCTTGGCCAGCCTTGCAGTCTTTCATTCAAATGCCACGTCGCATCACGTTAGTTGGCGTCCCATTTCTGATACTGGCGACGATGCTAGTCTATGACGATGTCGCTCAAGCAACTCAAAATTTCAAGTTATCACAAGGAATTACTTACACGAGCATCTTTTTAGCACTATTTTCGTTTATCCTGTGTACGCAAAAAGTCGCCCAAAACGTCCATTATACAACGATGGAAACTACGACTTTAGCGGATGGCTTACAAACGGTCGATGGTAATGTTTATTCAAAACTGACCCATATTACTGAATTACAACCAGCATTTCATACCCGTGATTTGTCAAAACTTATTAAACAATTCGCCCGGACGACGCCCGATTACGTGCCCGTACCACACAAGTTCGAAACTAACGGTGATGTTTATCATGCTTACCGCACTAATTTTTCAGCCCGTCATGCGCACTTCAAACACCAAGTCGTCGACAATGGGATTCAGCTTACTTGGACGGCAAAACATGCTAAAAAGCGCGCCGTACCGGTCGTTAAATATCGGCGAACGACCTTAACGCTGAATGGTAAAACGTTGACTGATAAACAAGTTAAACAACAATGGAGCGGTAACTTAGTTGTTAGGTAGATTGCAAATTTAATCCGAATTTTTGGACAAATTGTTCAGCATAACCT
>NZ_AYGX02000109.1 GCF_000498955.2 Lactiplantibacillus fabifermentans DSM 21115
GGTTATGCTGAACAATTTGTCCAAAAATTCGGATTAAATTTGCAATCTACCTTTTGACCAGCATCACTTGCAAACGCTGGGAATCGAATCCCAAACCGATGCAGTGTACTTATCTGGACAAACGAAAACGTCAAAAATTGACTATACGATTGGCGCTAAGTTAACAAGTCCGGATTTAGGGTCGGACCAAGTGATTCAAGTCAACAATCAACCGCAAGGCGTGCAACAAACCGTTTCGCTCGCTGTGCAAGCCGGCAAAACGTATACCTTCGATAAATCAGTCGTGATTGCCACCAGCAACGTCCAAAACGACGATTTAATCCAACACGTCAATACCGAATTGACGCAGACTAGTTTTGATGACACCGTTAAAACGAGTCGTGATTACTGGCATCAAGCATGGCAAGATGCCGATATCAAGATTCGCGGTGACATCACGAGTCAGCGGTTGACGCGGGTCAATATTTTCCATAGTTTAGTTTCCGCCGCGGCGATTGAAAGCGGCCAGTTAGATGCGTCCGTCGGTGCCCGGGGGTTACATGGCGAAGCCTACCGGGGCCACGTGTTCTGGGATGAAATGTTCATTTTACCGTTCTATGCCTTGCATCGCCCAGAACTCGCCAAGCAACTCTTACTGTACCGCTACCGGCGCTTACCAGCGGCGCGCGCTAATGCAAAGGCGGCCGGTTTTGCCGGCGCCATGTATCCTTGGCAATCGGCCCAATATGGTGACGAGCAAGCGCAAATCACCCATTTAAATCCGATTACCGATACTTGGGATCCCGACAACAGTCGCTTACAACGCCACGTCTCCTTAGACATTGCTTATAACATTTGGGTCTACTACCACGACACCAAAGACAAGCAATTCTTAGCCGATTACGGCATGGAAATGTTACTCTCAATAGCAGAATTTTGGCTTAGTAAAGCGACTTATGACGACCAAACTGGCCGTTATTCGATTAGCGGGGTCATGGGACCTGATGAATTCCACGAAAACTATCCAAATAGCAAGACCCCCGGCTTGAAGAACAACGCCTATACCAATATCATGGTCGCTTGGCTCTTCCAAACGATCGATCACTTACGCACTAAGATTACCAACGAGGCTTATCAAAAAGCCGCCAACGCCGCTGATTTCAAACCGGAATTAGCGACTAAAATGACTGACATTAGTCATAAGTTAGCGCTTGAAATTAATCAAAGTGGGATTATTGCTCAATTTGAAGGCTACTTTAAGTTGCCAACCCTCGACTTCCGCGCTTATCGGCAAAAATATGGCGATATTGCCCGGATGGACCGCATCTTAAAGGCCGAGGATAAAACGCCCGACGCCTACCAAGTCGCGAAACAAGCCGACGCGTTGATGGCCTTTTACAACTTCGACGTCAGTGCCGTCCAAAAAATCATTACTGACTTAGGGTATCAATTACCAAAAGAGTATTTGACACACAATATTCAGTACTACTTGGAACGGACAACGCATGGCTCTCCTTATCGCGAATTGTCTATGCGGTCTTAAACCAACTCGATGAAAACTACGATCAGGCGTGGACATTATTCTCTGAAGCCCTTTTCTCGGATTACTACGATATTCAAGGTGGGACGACCGCTGAAGGGATTCACCTTGGCGTCATGTGCGCAACTTTATTACTCGAAACGCGTAACTTCGGTGGCGTCGATGTGTTAGGCAAGCATTTGACGGTTAATCCGCAACTACCCGCGCAATGGCAAGCTCTCAAATTTAAGCACACGTTCCAAGGCGGACACTACACCTTCGCAGTTGATCACGAAAAAGTGACCGTGACCGTCGACCAACCAAGCTCGATTCAAATTGCTGGTAAAAATTATGACTTACAAGCTAATAAACCACTAACAGTGGCCTATGCACATAAATAAGGGGATATTAAAAATGACAAAATTTGCTGATATTAAAGGATTTGTATTTGATTTAGACGGCGTGATTACCGATACGTCAATTTTCCATAGCCAAGCATGGCACCAAGTCGCTGATAAAGTCGGCGTTAAATGGGATGACGATTTGGCCGACGCGTTAAAGGGTATTAGTCGGATGGATTCTTTAAACTTAATCCTTGCGCGCGACCACAAAGAAAATGATTTTACTGAGGACGAAAAAGTAGCGTTAGCGACCGAAAAGAACGATAACTATTTGAAATTAGTTAATCAAATGACGCCCGCTAACATCTTACCGGGCATCCAAGCGTTCTTGGATGATTTGAAAGCTCAAGGTTACTTATTATCATTAGCTTCAGCTTCTAAGAACTCCCCATTAGTATTGAAGCACTTAGGTCTGGGCGACTATTTCACCAAGTCCGTTGACCCGGCCAGCTTAAAACATGGCAAGCCCGATCCAGAAATCTTCCGTCGCGGCGCTGAAATCTTGAACCTCGACCCCGCTCAATGTATTGGGGTTGAAGATGCCGCCGCCGGGGTCCAATCGATCAACGGCGCTGGCGAAACTTCCATTGGGATTGGTGATCCACAAGTGTTAGCGGCCGCAAACATCAACTTCACGGATACGACGCAATTAACCTTAGCTAATATTCAAAAAGAACTCGATGCCGCTTTAGCTTAATTATAAAAAGCGTTTGGACGCTGTCCGAACGCTTTTTTGGTTGATTCCATTTCGGTTATCCTAACTTTTATCGAGATTCGGGTTGAAATTTAGTTGCTAATGTTTTATATTGGTTATGAAATAAGAATGATTCTAAATACGGAGGGCGTTATTATGAATTATATTGATCAGAAATTACCGGAATTTTCAGTAAATGCTTATCAACAAGGGGCAACGCGGACGATTACGACCGCGGATGTGTTAGGCAAGTGGGCGGTCTTTTTCTTCTACCCAGCCGACTTTACTTTCGTTTGTCCAACCGAACTGGGCGACTTACAAGCCCACTATGAAGACTTCCAAAAAGCCAACGCGGAAATCTACTCAGTATCCGAAGATTCCGAATTCGTCCATAAAGCCTGGGCCGACGCGACGGACACGATTGGCCAAGTCCAATATCCGATGCTTGCCGACCCCGCTGGCAAATTAGCACGGTTCTTTGACGTCTTAGACGAAGACGCGGGTCAAGCTTATCGCGGCGTCTTCATCGTTAACCCGGAAGGCCAAATCAAGTCATATACAATCAACGACATGAACATCGGCCGCAATGCCAACGAAGTCTACCGGACCTTAATGGCCGCCGAATTCGTCGCCGCTCACGGCGATATGGTTTGCCCAGCCAACTGGCATCCAGGTGAAACCCCAATTACACCTAGCTTGGACTTAGTCGGTAAGATCTAGGCGCCCGACAAGTCGAGCTCAAAGGTAGTTATTGCCGCTACCAGCTGACCGTAATTCCATCCGCTATGTGGACCGGTCCAAGCCTGAGAAGCGGTCTTGGGCCTCCATTACGGTCAGCTAGTAGCTAAATTGGTTTTTATATAACAATGGTGCGATTACACAAATTATGTAGTCGCACCTTTTATTTTGATTACTATTTTGTTGGAAGTCGTGACGTCTGGTCGCCCCACTGTCGCAACAACCAACATTGGAGAAACTACTTTTATAGATGGCGGTAGTCTAAGTTGGTAAAATGACCCCACTTGTACAGTAACTTTCACGCTGCCAACCGAGAGCTAAAATATGCCGACTACTAACACACATATATAGCGCAATAAAAAAATTATGACAACTATTTTGTTATGCCATTCGAATAGTAAGTTCAAGTAAGCTATGGCATCCCGGAAGCAAGTTAAAGTGTGAACGTACCGAAATTGTTCTTAGTCGAGTGGTTTTCTCGACTTAGAACAAGGACGACTTTTGAGATTAGCGGGTTGGGCTAAGCTCAAAAACGAGGCTTGCGACCGCCCTTTGGCGCAAACCGGTCCCAGCACGAGAACACTTTAACTTGCTGGAGGGCCAACATTCGAAGACAACCATCCTAATGATCTAAATCAAATCGAAGTGCCGTAACCCTTGTGCAATCCCACCATGCATGTTGTCACTAGTGACATATTTGGCGAGACGCTTCACGTTGGCTTGCCCGTTGCCCATTGCAATCGGCGTGGTGACCATTTGAAACATCTCAATATCGTTGTCCGCATCGCCAAAAGCATATGTCGGGACGTTCGTTAAGTGGGCTTGGACTAAGATATCGCGAATGCCAACCGCTTTGGAGACACCCCACCGCATCGTATCCAGTGCCCGCGGATTGTTGCGCACGAAGCTCAACTGGCCCCGATAGCGGTCGCGGTAACGCCGCGCATCACCAGCGTCAAACGTCAATATGAAGTTGATATGCTGATGTTGATAATACCGCGGGGCCACGACGGCCGGTTGGTGTAACTTGTGAAAATTAGCAGTCGTCAACGCGTCGCGATGGCTGAGCGCAAAACCGGCGTTGTTATAATAAGCCAGCGCATCCCCGTGCTGATTAGCATAGTGGGTCACATCTTGTAGGAGCCCTTTGTCGATTTCGTGGGCTGATAAAAATTTTCCTTGATATTGCACATAACTCCCATTGGCGCTTACAATCGAGTCAATCCCCGTTGCTTGCATCACATCTCGGACTTCAAACACGTTGCGACCAGTCGCGATAACCGGCAAGACGCCATTTGCTTTCAATTGTTGAATGGCGTGTACGCTGCTAGGTGCGACCGTTTTATCGTCCTGCATCAACGTGCCATCCAGGTCAAAAAAGACCACTGCTTGGTACAAACCATTACCTTCTTTCTCAAAGCACGAACTAGTTTAGTTCATAAGTTAATTATACAGCGAAGGTCGACGACTACTGAAAATATTGCTTGTAGTTTCAAGAGCGGGCGCCGAAAAAAGGGCGTAAAAAAAGCCATGACCAATCAAGGAAAGTCATGACTTTTTTATACGTCTCTTAAGGATCGACGGGGATACTTCTTAATGACATAATCGCGGGGTGCTGATTAAGAAGTACATTTATAATATAGTGCTTTCCGGGTTGTACAACTATCGTTTTTCTGTAAATTTCATGTAAAGTTTTCAATAAGTTGAATTTGCGTGCCACTTAAGGTCTGCCCATTCAGCCGTTGTTGCACGGCTGACGCGAGTTCTGGCGGGACGACCGCTAAATGCCAATCAGCGGCCGCAATGACATGATTCATGTTCGTCACGTTAATCACAACTAACACTGTTTGCCCATCTTGCCAATAGACGTAGCCAATCCCGTAATCTGCCAAGTAAAATGGCGCCATCGCGGCAGTATTTAACCACGGATGATTTTGGCGCCAATGGGTCCACTTTTGAACATAGTGAATCTGGGCTTGATCAGCACTAGCCCACGGATAAAACGCCCGATTATCGGGATCTTTACCCCCAGTCATCTTCGCTTCATCACCGTAGTACAAACATGGGACACCCGGCAAGGTGAGCAGCATACTAACGGCCAGTTGTAGCCGACTCATATCTTCTTGCAACATCGTCAAGATGCGGGGCGTATCGTGGCTCCCAATATTATTGAAATTATATCGGAACGTCGTTTGCGGATAGTTTTCTTTAAGCGTCATCAGCTCGCGCCACCAATCAACGGGTGCCAAGGTGCCGGTTAACACGTGAATAATCAAGCGGCGCAGCGGATAATTCATGACCGCTTGGAGGCCACCACCTTCCAAATAATGGCGCCGTTGCCCATAAGCTAATTTATGCGACGCATCCTCCCAAACTTCACCAATCAGCACTTTGTCGTCGAATTGGTCTAAAGCGTGGCGAATTCCCATGATAAAGTCATCTGGTAATTCATCAGCGACGTCTAACCGCCAGCCATCCACGCCGCGCTCCGTCCAATAATTAATGACTGAGCTCGGTTGACCAAAGATAAAGTCACGATAAGCTTGATTCTCCTTATCGACCGTTGGTAAATCGGTAATTCCCCACCAGCTATCATATTCGGTCGGATAGTTGATAAACGTGAACCACGGATAATACGGACTAGTCCGCGCTTGCGCGGCGCCGACGGTATCATAATGGCCACTACGATTAAAGTAGCGTGAATCGACCCCCACGTGGTTAAAAACGCCATCCAAAATCAAGTGCATCCCAGCATCATGAATCGCGGTCACTAAATGGTCAAAGTCACTGAGCTCACCCAAAACTGGGTCAATTTTTAAGAAATCGCCGGTATCATAGCGGTGATTGCTCGTGGCTTGAAAAATGGGGGTCAAATAAAGCACGGTCACCCCGAGTTTTTTCAAATAAGGTAACTTGGCTTCAATGCCGCGCAAGTTACCGCCGAAAAAGTCCCACCGCAAAATTTCTTGATGTTGATTACGAATATACATCGGGGTATCCGTCATGCGCCCGTAAATAAAGCTATTGGGTTTTGGCGCATTCACATGACCATCGGGATTACCGTTGTAAAAGCGATCGACAAAGATTTGATAGGCCACGCCTTCCCGATACCATTGTGGCAACGTTTCTTTAGCTTGCATCACGGTTAATTGGTACATCTGGACTTGTTCACGACGGGCATACTGCTCGCCTTCACCACCGTATCCGCCATCGACACAGCCATAAAACGTCGTGTCATGCGTCGTTTGGACGCGGAAATAATAAAAGTACAAGCCGGCCTGTGCGGGCGCAAAAGTCACGGTGTAATCGCCGTCACTAGTGGCCGTCATCGGCAACGCTTGCTCGGCGTCCCATTGGCCATCATGCGCAATACATAAGGCGACCGTTTTTAACAACCCCGGCGTTTGGACGTTTAACGTAAAGTGCAAGGTCGTATTTTGTAATACCGCACCCAAGGGGGTCTTGAATTGGGGCAAAAAAGAATCGTAGGTCAGTTGCATGGCGCCCCCACCTCCTTTTTAATTAACTTGGGCATGCGGCACTTGCCAAATATCATCACTATACCGGGCTACCGCCAAATCAGCGGAGAAGACTCCTGAAGCCGCAATGTTGGCCAAAGCTTTTTGTTGCCAAGTCGTTTGGTCGTTAAAGTCTGCACCAATGGCTTGTTGCTGCTGGGTATAGCTTTCATAATCGGCCAGTACGAAAAATTCATCATTGTAGCGTAACAGTGAATCGTAAATCTCGCGGCCCTCGGTAGTAATCCCCGGAATCGTGCCGTCAATTAACGTATCCAAGACCCGTTTGAGTTCCGGATTCGAATTATAAAAGTCGACCGCATGGTAATCACCACGTTCGTAATAGCCATAGACGGCTTTAGCAGTCAGGCCAAACGCGTATTCATTTTCGTTACCGGCCGCTTGGATAATATCAATGTTGGCCCCGTCTAACGTCGCTAACGACAACGCCCCGTTAGCCATCAGCTTCATATTACTCGTCCCGGAAGCTTCCTTAGATGCCGTTGAAATCTGTTCACTAATGTCAGCCGCTGGAATAATCAATTCACCGAGTGAGACGCCGTAGTTCGGGATAAAGGCGACTTTCAATTGATCGCCGACTTCCGGATCATGGTTGATCAAATCGGCCAACGCGTTAATTAGTTTAATGATAGATTTGGCGTAGTGATAACTTGGCGCCGCTTTCGCCCCAAAGATATGCACGCGTGGTGTTACTTGGGCTTGCGGATGGTCTTTAATCGCCAAATACTCGCGAATAATTTCCAAGACGTGTAAGAGTTGCCGCTTATAGGCGTGCAGCCGCTTGATTTGTACATCAAAAATCGCATCGGTGCGCAAATCAATGTCCAACGTCTTTTTGACATAGGCCGCCAGCGCTTGCTTATTTTGCGTCTTGATCTGCGTTAACTGCGCTAAAAATTTTGGGTCGTCTTGATAAGCTAGCAACGTTTTCAACTGACTTGGCTGTTGCCGCCAACTTTGACCGATTTTGGCATCTAACAAGTTGGCTAACGGTTCGTTGGCTAATTGCACCCAGCGTCGCGTCGCAATCCCGTTCGTCTTATTATTAAAACGTTCAGGATAAACTTGATATAAATCGCGTAAGACGTCATCTTTCAAGAGTTCCGTGTGCAATGGCGCGACCCCGTTAACACTGTGACTGCCAATAACGGCTAAATACGCCATCCGCACTTGCCCATCCCCGAGCGGCGCTGTGCGATTAACCAGCGCTTCGCCGTAAACCGGCGTTTTAGCTAACCGATAGCGCCGATCAATTTCGGCCACGATTTGATAAATCCGCGGTAATAAGCCTTTGAACATATCAATCGGCCACGTTTCCAAGGCTTCTTGTAAAATCGTATGGTTCGTATAACTCATGACTGACTTGGTCAATTCCCACGCCACGTCCCAAGTACAGTGATGTTCATCCATCAAAATACGCATCAATTCCGGAATTACCAAGGTTGGATGGGTATCGTTAATATGAATGGCAATCTTTTTCCCGAGTTCTTTCATCCCTTGATGGCGCAACCCATAGTGACGAATAATACTTTGCACGCCGGCGGATGAGAAGAAATATTCTTGGCGGAGCCGCAACGCTTGACCTTCAGAATTGGAATCGTCGGGATACAAGACTTTGGTAATATCATCAATGCGGTCGCGTTGGGCTTGCGAATAATACGTCGTGTCGGCACTTGGCGGTAATTCTACCGACCAGAGCCGTAGCGTATTCGTCACATCGTTATGGTAGCCGACTAAGCCGGTATCATACGGCACGGCGAGTACATCGTCGGTATTTTCATACATCGCCTTTAAGGTGCCATCTGGTTGGGGCTGCATCCAAACATTGCCCCCAAATCGGACGAGACAACTCTTATTTTCCCGCCGAATTTCCCAGACATTCCCATTTCGGAGCCAATCGTCGGGTAATTCAACTTGGTAGCCATCCATAAAGACTTGTTTAAACAAGCCATACCGATAACGAATCCCATTGCCGTTGCCCGCAATCCCTAAGCTCGCCATCGAATCCATATAACACGCCGCTAACCGGCCTAAGCCCCCGTTACCGAGACCCGGATCCGGTTCCGCCGCACTAATCGTTTCAAAGTCTAAGCCAAGTTCTTTTAACCCCGCACGCACCGTATCCAACAGTCCTAAGTTCAGTAAGTTGGATTTCAATAAACGCCCCGGTAAGAATTCGATTGAGAAGTAATAGACTTGTTTTTGGTCTTGCTCCCGATATTTTTTTGACGTTTTTGTCCAATGTGAGCCATCATAGCGCCGCGCCAAATGTCCGAGCGCCACAAACTGACCATAGGCGGACGTGTCACTTAAAGTCGTGGCGTATAACGTCTTAATTTCGGCCAAAAAATCCTTCTTAAACTGTGCCTTTGTTAATTTCAAAATTGCACCCCCGTGTCCAACAAGTCTTCATAGCATGCCTGGTACTTGGCAGCTGATTTTTCCCAGCCGAAGTCTATCGCCATCGCTTGTTGTTGCAATTGTTGCCATGCCACTTGGTCATCTTGATAGACCGTCGTAGCGAGCGTCATCATTTTTCGTAAGACCGCTGGTTGATAATCGTCGAATGCAAAGCCGGTTCCGGCCCCCGTATTTTTATCGTATGGGATGACCGTATCCTTCAAGCCTCCCACCGCATGCACGAGTGGTAAGGTCCCATAATGCATTGCCATCATTTGTGATAAGCCGGACGGTTCAAACGCCGATGGCATCATGAAGATGTCGGCGCCCGCATAAATTTGTTGCGCCAATTGAACGTCAAATTTGATTTGCGCGGCGACCTTGGTCGGATAAGCTGCTTGGAAAATCTTGAACGCGTCTTCTAATACCGGTTCACCGGTTCCTAACACCACAATTTGGGCATCATTATGTTGCAAAAAGTCATCGAGACTATCTAGCAGCACATCCATCCCTTTTTGATGCGTCAGCCGCGAAACGACCGCTAACACAGGCACTTCCGCCGTCGGTAACCCCACGGCTTGTTGTAAGGCCCGTTTATCGAGCATCTTGGGCGTGACGTCGGCAGCTGTATAGTTGGCGGTCAACGCCGAATCCGTCGCTGGATCATACAACTCGGTATCGATGCCATTCATAATGCCACTGAGTTTCCACGAATAATCGCGTAAGACACCATCTAGTCGTTCCCCAAAAGCCGGTGTTTGAATCTCTTTAGCATAGGTTGGTGATACGGTATTGACCGCATTGGCAAAGACGATCCCGGCCTTCAGAAAGTTGACTTGCCCGTCAAATTCGATACTGCCGTCAATGAACTTCTGCCAACCCATTTGGAACAAACTATCCAAAATAACCGGATCGTAGTTACCTTGAAATTGCATGTTATGAATCGTTAGTAACGTTTTAATCGATTGATAAGCTTCAACCCAGTAATACTTTTCTTGCAACAAGACGGGGATAAACGCGGTATGCCAGTCATTTAAATGCAGCACATCGGGAATATAGGCGACGCGTTCCATCATTTCACAAATGGCCATTTGGAAAAAGGCGAAGCGTTCACCATCGTCCCAGTAACCATACAAGCCTTCGCGGTTGAAGTAATCCCGATTATCAATGAAATAATATTGAATGCCAGCGACCGTCAACGTTTTGATCCCACAATACTTGGCTTGCCCACCGACGTAAACCGTAAAGTGGGTATCGTCAGCGAGCTGACCACGATATTTATCGGGAAATTGTTGTTCATAATACGGAATGACGACGCGGACCGTTTCACCCGCCGCAGCTAGGGCTCGTGGCAACGCTAGACTGACATCGCCTAAGCCCCCGGTTTTATAAAACGGCGCTGCTTCGGCCGCGGCAAAGAGTATCTTACTCACTCGTAACCACCTCCGCTTGCCGGAAGATATGCTGACCTTTACTAATAACGAGTGGATTATCGGGCGTCCCTTTCAAGACTAAGTTCGGGCCGATGACCGCATTCTTATCAATGATTACATTTTCAATCTTAGTGCCGGCGCCGATGCGGGTTCCTTGCATGATCACGGCATCCTTAATCTGACTGCCGCGATTAATGAGGACGTTGCGGAAAATAACCGAATGATCAACTTGCCCTTCGATATAGCCGCCAGTCCCACATAAGCTCGCGCGGAATTGGGAGCCTTCCGCAAAGAAGGTCGGAATTTCATTTTTGACCTTCGTATAAATGCGCCGCGAACTGTAAAAGAGCGCGCGGAAGTTGGCTTCTTCTAAAATTGCCATATTGGCTTGGAAGTAACTCTTCAAGTCGTGCACGTTGGCGTGAAAACCGGTATATTCAAAGGCATTGGCATTATGCTGCATCACGGCTTGCTTCATCAGTTCTTCTAAGGAGATGATATCGCCGCGCCGATTAGCATCTTGCAAGATTTCAATCAGATCTACGGTACTCATCAAGTAAATATCCATATTCTTGGCACCTTTTTTAGCGCCTTTGCTCAACTTCGCTTTGGCGGTCGGCACCACGGCCGTCGCCATCCCCTTATCGGTCAACTGTAAAATGGTGTTTTTCGGTGTTAAGCTCGCCGGATCAACACTCTTATAAACCGTCGTGACCGGATTATCCCGTTCTTCGTGATACCGAATCAACGCTTTTAAGTCGATGTTGCCCACATTGCGCGTGCTCATCACAACGGAATAGTCACTGTGACTACGCTTCAAGAATAGAATCGTGTTGTCATAGTAGTGATGAATCAGCGACTGCTTTTTTTCTGGCGCAATCAAGTTCAGATCATTGTACGGATACATGAATAGGCCACCACCAACCGTATCTAAGCCCCAATCACGCCCCGAACGCAGATGGTCTGAGACTGAGCGACCCGAACGCGGCGTCGTGACCATCACATTTTGAATGCCCGCGTTAACGGCGCTGGATAGTGGAAAGTCTAATAACCGATACCGACCCCCAAATGGCAACATGCCGACTGGCCGCGCCGTCGTCAACGGCGTTAATTGCTCGCTTGGTTCCACCAAATTAATAATTGCACTGACTGTTCCTCGTTTCATGGTTTCTCCACCCCCACAACTTCGTTATACCCAACAACGGCAATCTCATCGGCACTACCTTGCACGATCGCATCGTCGCCAATGACTGCTTCTTCCCCAATTAAGGCGTGGTCGATCACCACATTTTTACCAATCGTGGCCCCCGGCATGACCATACTATCGACAACGCGACTGCCCATCCCGACTGAAACGCGCTGCGATAAGATTGAATGATCGACTTCACCAGCCACATAGCAACTATCCACAATCATCGAATTATTGACTTGGCTCGTTTCCGTCAAGAACATCGGCGGCAATACTTCGGCTTTGGAATAGATGCGCCAGTTTTGATCACCAATATTCAAGCGATTATGTGGTGATAAAAATTCCATATTCGCTTGCCATAAACTTTGAATCGTCCCCACATCGCGCCAGTAACCTTTAAACGCATATGCATAAACCGATTCGTTGTGCGCCAAGTACGATGGAATCACATTTTTACCAAAGTCTTCTAACGACTTATCGGTCGCATAGCTCTTCATCAGATAATCCCGTAAAGTCGGCCAATTAAAAATGTAAATCCCCATCGAGGCTTTATCGCTCTTCGGATGTTCCGGCTTTTCTTCAAACTCAATGATGCGGTCGGTCTCATCCGTGTTCATCATCCCAAAGCGCTTAGCTTCTTCTTTGGAAACTGGGATAACACCGACCGTCAACGACGCTTTTTTCGCTTTGTGATAACTGAGCATCGCATCGTAATCCATCTTATAAATATGGTCGCCAGATAGGACTAACAAATATTTTGGATTTTGTTGATCAATATATTCAATATTTTGATAAATCGCGTGGGCCGTGCCTTCAAAGAACTTCTCACCTTCGCTCGATGAGTACGGTTGTAAGACGGTCACCCCACCGTGTAAGTTATCCAAGCCCCAACTAGCGCCGTTACCAATATGGGCATTTAATTCGAGCGGTTGATATTGCGTGATGACCCCCACGGAATCAACCCCAGAATTCGCACAGTTACTCAACGTAAAATCAATGATGCGGTAGCGCCCACCGAATGGCACGGCTGGTTTCGCGGTACCTTTTGTGAGCTTGCCTAAACGGGTCCCCTGACCCCCAGCTAAAATAATGCCTAACATTTCATTATTCATTTTTTCGACTCCCCTTTGACTTTGTGTGGCTGGATCAATAATGCCCCCATGGCCGGTAACGTCACTTCAAAGCTAGCGGGTTGCCCATGGAACGGTTGGTCGGTCGCCGTAAAAGTCGTTTCCAACTTCGTCCACGTGCCCCCATAGGTCTGATCTTCGGTATTCAGCAACAATTCATACGTTCCGGGATATGGCACCCCAATCCGATACTGACGCCGTTCAACTGGGACAAAGTTAAACGCCGCGATCACAAAACTATACTTGCGTTTCGCTTGGCGAATAAAGACCATCGTCGAGCTTGCCGGATCATCGGTATACGTATATTTGATACCAGCCGCCTCATGATCAAGTTCCCATAGCGGCCGCTTGGCATGATAGACCGTATTTAAGGCGGTCGTGAACTGTTGCATGTGCGCATTCATCGCATCATCCAAATCGACCCATTCCAATTGACTCCAGTCACGCCATTCCAAATATTGGCCCCATTCGGACCCCATAAAATTCAATTGTTTCCCCGGAAACGCCGCCATATATGTCATCATCGTTCGTAAATTTGCGAATTGATTATAGCGGTCCCCGGGCATTTTATGCATCAAAGACTTCTTGCCGTGCACGACTTCATCATGCGAAAATGGCAGAATGAATTGCTCATCAAACATGTAGACAAACGCAAAGGTCAACAAGTTGAAATGGTCGCAACGATACAACGGGTCCATTTCAAAGAAGTCCAACGTATCGTGCATCCACCCCATGTTCCACTTGTAGTTAAATCCTAAGCCGCCATCCGCCACCATCCCGGTCACTTGTGGGTACGAAGACGACTCTTCAGCAATCATCAAAATATCGGGATGATGCGCAAACACTTCCGTATTGAGTTTTTGTAAAAAGGCAATCCCTTCTAAATTACGGTTATCGCCATACTGATTAACTTGCCCTTCGCGCCCTTCGTCGTAGTCCAAATACAACATATTGGAAACCGCATCGACGCGTAAGCCGTCCAAATGACACGTGCTCAACCAGTACAAAGCACTGGAAATCAAGAAGCTCTGCACTTGCGTCTTGCCAAGGTCAAAGTTCCAAGCCCCCCAGCGACGGTTATTGGCGCGATCCTCGTCGGCGTACTCAAACGTCGGCGTCCCATCGTATTGGTATAGGGCATCATAGTTGCGAATAAAGTGCCCGGGGACCCAGTCGACAATCACGCCCAAGTTGGCTTGATGGCAACGGTCCACAAATTTCAAAAAATCAGCATGGTGCCCAAAGCGACTCGTCGGCGCAAAGTACCCTAATTGTTGATAGCCCCATGACGCATCGAGCAAATGTTCCATAACTGGCATCAGTTCGATATGCGTGTAACCGAGCCCTTTAACGTATGGAATCAGTTCATCGGCTAATTCAGCATACGTATAGTAACTATCGTCAGCGTGGCGGCGCCATGACCCTAAATGCACTTCATAAATATTGATTGGTCGATTTTGCGGCTTCGATTTATGCCGTCGCGCTAACCATAGACTATCGTGCCAATGCATCGGCTGCTCAGCCAAAACAACGGCTGCATCACCCGGTTTGCGTTCAAATTCTTGGGCAAACGGGTCAATCTTTAATTGCACGTCACCAGTTTGGCTAGTGACTTGAAACTTATATAGATCCCCCGCTTGCACCGTCGTCAGTGTGCCCGCCCAAATACCCGTACTGCAATCTAGTGTTAACGGGGTCGCCTGCCAGTCATTAAAACTACCAACGACCGCGACCGCCTTTGCTTGTGGTGCCCAAACCCGAAAAGTCACGTGGGTCGCATCCACAAAGTGACAACCGAAATAATCTTGACTCGCAAAGCCTTGTCCCGTATTAAAGAGATAGGCTTGCGTCGTCAGTTGCTGTGGTGAATTAACCAAAGTCGTCACACCCCCTAATGTGATTTATGAAACAACAAATTAACTTATCCTTAGTATACGGGGGCTGAAAACGCTTGCCCATCCTTGATAAGTTCGCCGAATTAATCACCATCAATCAACGCTAATCCCCGGTACGATACGGTTTCACGTCCTTTTAACAACTAAGTGGCTGAGAACTGAATGTTAGCAACTATTCACAGTTTTTGCCGGTGTAACGGTCTTTAATTCACGTCCTTTTAACAGCCACAAAAAAACGACCAAATTGGTCGTTTTTTGTCGTTCGATTATTTATTAGGTTTCCAAATGAATATAAAAAAACTGATAATCAGATTAACGGCCGCCCGTTAACTAGATTATCAGTTACTGAATTCAGCTTTATTGGCGCACTTGGCCATTACCATCAATCACATACTTGTAGGAAGTCAATTCAACTAAGCCCATCGGTCCGCGCGCGTGTAATTTTTGCGTGGAAATCCCGATTTCGGCCCCAAAGCCAAATTCAAACCCATCCGTAAAGCGCGTTGAAGCATTGATATAAACACAAGCAGCATTCACGCGTTGTTGGAATACCTTTCCAGCTTGGTAGTTATCCGTCACAATGGCTTCGGAATGTTGCGTATTATAGCGATTAATATGTTGAATCGCTTCGGCTTCCGAATCTACAACTTTGACCGCAATGATGAGGTCATTGTATTCAGTACCCCAGTCCGCATCGGTCGCCGGAATCACATCGGGCACAATCGCCCGCGTTCGCGCATCACCACGAACTTCTACCCCTTGGTCGCGTAATGCTTGCACAATGGTTGGCAAATAGTCCGCCGCCACGGCCGCATGAATCAATAACTTTTCGGTCGCGTTGCAGACCGATGGCCGTTGCACCTTACCGTTGACCACAATGTCGGTCGCCATCTTTAATTGGGCGGCTTGATCAACGTACACGTGACAATTGCCAGCGCCAGTTTCGATAACTGGCACGGTGGCTTTAGCGAGGACCGTTTGAATCAAGCGGGCACTCCCCCGCGGAATCAAAACATCCACGTAATCGGTCAACTGCATGAATTTTTCTGCCGTGGCATGTGACGTGTCTTGAATCAACTGAATCGCATTTTCATCAACGCCAGCGGCTTGTAAGGCCCCGCGTAAGACATTAACCAAGGCCTGGTTAGAATGGAGCGCTTCTTTACCACCCCGTAAAATCACGGCATTACCGGTCTTAAAGCACAAGGCGGAGGCATCGACGGTCACGTTCGGCCGGGCTTCAAAAATCATCCCAATCACACCTAAGGGCACGCGTTGCTTAGCAATCATTAACCCCGCGGTGTTTTTCCAAGCGTGGTCGACATTACCAATCGGATCCGGCAAAGCCGCGACTTGTTTTAACCCCGTTGCCATATCTGCAATCCGGTCAGCCGTCAACGTCAAGCGGTCAACGAACTTTTCCGGCACTTGGGGATTCTCTAAATCCTGCGCATTAGCGGCCAAAATGGTCGCCTGCTGGGCCGTCAATGCGGCGGCCATTGCTAATAAGACGTCATTTTTTTGCGTCGTTGTTAAGAGACCTAAAGCGTAACTCGCTTGTTGCGCCTGTTGGCCTAACTGTTCTAAATCAGCTGTTGCCATCTCCATGGTAATTCCTCCTAAATTTATCGCTTAACCAAATAAGGTGCCGACCGGTTCACCCGCAATAATTTGAAAAATAATGCTCGGGTCTTCACCGTTAGCCAAAATCATTTGACCGTCAGCTTTAATCATCCGTTCAGCGGCTTTTAACTTCGTGACCATGCCACCCGTACCAAAACGACTGCCGCTACCTCCCGCGAGGTCATACGTCTGTTGATCAACTTTTTCAATGTGAGCCAACAATTGTGCTTTGGCATCTTCATTCGGATTAGCGTCATAAAAGCCATCAATATCCGACAACATAATTAACAAATCCGCCCCGATATTCGTTGCCACGACCGCGGATAATTGATCATTATCACCGAATTTGGTTTCATGATCCAATTCGTCGACCGCCGTCGTATCATTTTCATTCACAATCGGGACGACGTTTTGCGCTAACAGCGCGTCAAACGTGTTCAAGACGTTACGGTGACTCTTCGGATATACAAAGATGTCACGCGTCAACAAGACTTGCCCAATTTTTTGTTCATAAATCGCAAACCGTTCCTTATAAATGGAAATCAATTCCGATTGTCCAATCGCCGCAATGGCTTGTTGTTCCGGAATCGCTTTTGGCCGTTGTTTTAAGCCCATGTAGTTCAAGCCAACCCCAATCGCTCCAGAAGAAACTAAGACGACGTCACGACCCCGATGGCGCATCGCACTAATGACGAAGGCCAGCTGATCAATGGCGCGTAGATTAATCGAGCCATCGGGATAAACCAACGTACTCGTGCCAACTTTTATGACCACTCGTTTGGCCTTCAATTTTCGCATCACACGCACTTTTGCCACCAACTTTGATTATATTTGTTTCACGTGAAACATTATTTTGTTTTGATATCGGTATTTAAATAATTCGTCGCCTGCCGTTGATTGACGTGGACGACAACCATATTAATGCCTAACACTATTAATAAAACCACAAAGGCCAGTAAAAACAAAGCCTTATACGACCACTGATCAATAATCATGCCACCAAATAACGGTCCTAACGACCGACCTAACGCACAAAACGCCTGCACTAAGCCTTGATACCGTCCTTTCGCACTGACCGGTGACAATTGACTGACCAGCGTCGGCATCGCCGGTGACCAGGTCGCCTCGCCAATCGTTAACAAGACCATCGCAAAAATAAAATGCGCATAGTCGTGCGCGCTGACGAGTGACAAAAATGATAATCCGACAAATAACATGCCAAAGAAAAATTGATAATATAAGTTTTTAATCCGGTCACCGAGCAAACTTAAAATCGCTTGAATAATCACTAATAAGGCCGCATTGATTGTCCATAAGAAGCTGTAATTACGTAGCGGCATCCCGAGATCGGTCATGTGGACCGATAAATTACTGACCCATTGTTCATAGAGCAGCCAGATAATAAATAAACTAATAAAAAAGGTCCACACCATCCGGGCATTAGCGCGTGGCAATTTCACATTGCGAGCTTGGCGCGGATCGACCCCGGTGACATCGGACGAATCCACATTATATTCAAAAATAGCAATAATTAGGAAAATCACAAATAATCCGGTTGTCATGGAGAATAATAACGCCATCCCCATGCTATAAACAATCCCGACCAGCATCGTCCCAAAAACGACGCCTAAATTAGCGGCCAAATACATCCAAGTAAATGTCTGGCGAACCTTCTCATGAGGAACGCTCGCGGCTAAGGCGTTAAACATCGTATTCAACCACCCACTCGCAAACCCGGTAACCACTAATAAGATCGGATACATTGGCCAACCGTGTAAAAAAATTAATGAAAAGTTTGCCAAGCCGTTAATGGTAATTCCTAGTAGTAATAAGTAGTACGGGTTGCCGCGGTCGAAAATGCGACCACCTAACGTGCTAGCTAAGACATTGGCCACCGAATTCAGCAGCAAGACAACCCCCGTTTCGGTTAATGACTTACCTAAGACATTATGCATATAAATAGTCGTTAATGGCCAAATAAAGCTCATGCCAATGTTATTCATAAATTGACCAATAATCAGCCAAGGAATTCCAATTGATTGTTTCCGCGTCATCGCACCACCACCCCGTTAAATCTGTCTACTTTCCATCATAGCAAATATTAATTTATTTAACAGGGGCCCGTCGTTCAAAATTGGCAATCAGCAATCGTTGACGTGACTGATAAACGTGACTATACTTTAGCTATTAGGTCAGTAAAAAAGCACGGTGCGCGAACACCGTGCTAGGTCCAATTAATGCTTGCTACGTACTGTCTAGTTGAGACGCTGGCCTAAGAAGTATTATTTTATCTGTAACTATATAACACTTGGTAGATTGCAAATTTAATCCGAATTTTTGGACAAATTGTTCAGCATAACCT
>NZ_AYGX02000110.1 GCF_000498955.2 Lactiplantibacillus fabifermentans DSM 21115
TGGTACCCTGTCAATAAAATAGACAATTTAAATAGAGACTTTTTTGTCCTATGCCACGACTAAATTTTGAATTTGAGTTTGATACTCATCTTCAAGTTGCTTTGGTGATTTGAATCCACAGTGACTGTGAATTCTAACTGTGTTGTAAAACGTTTCAATGTACTGAAAAACTAGTCGTTTAGCTTCGGAGTATGAATGGATTTTAAACCGATTTATCCATTCACGCTTAATCAAGGCATGAAACGACTCAATGCAGGCATTATCCCAAGGATAAGCTTTCTTTGAATAGCTTAATGTCATGTTAGCTGTAACTTGATTGTAAGCTTCAGACGTAAACTGACTACCACGATCACTGTGCATGATTAATGGCTTGCTAATATGGCGACTGTGCTTAGTCTTTTCAATAAGTGGGATGACATTCGATACCTCCAAGGTTTCAGATAAGTCCCAACCAATGATCCGTCGGGAGTACAAGTCCATAATACTGGTTAAATAAACGAATCCGTCATGAACTGGAATATAAGTGGTGTCAATGCACCAAACGGCGTTTGGTCGCAATGGATTGAACTGCTCGTCTAAAATATTTATTAGCTGTTTATCAAACTTAGAATTGCGAGTGGTAGTCGTCCAAGGGGTTAGGTAAACGGCGTGAATGTCAAGTTCACGCATATACTTACCAACAGTTCGTTCAGCGATCTTATATCCTTTTGAGCGAAGTTCTTGGGTGATTTTGCCGGCACCGTAAATACAAAGGCTTTTGAGCCAAATTGCTTTAATTTCACCTTGAATAAACTTCTTCCGAAGCTTTCGCGGTGATTGGTGATTATGACGCTTTTCTCGTTGATAGTAACCACTTCTTGAGATTCCAACATAATCACACATACCATTGATGGAAGGGTGGGATTCCAAAGCGTGCTGAACGTCCATTTCTTGGTATACCTTTTCGGTAGTTACTTGCTCAGAATCCCGATTGATTTTTTTAACACTTCGATCGCTCCTTCAGCGTCACGAAGTTGACGCTTTAGTCGTGCAATCTCCTTGTCCTTATCGCTGGCAAAATTACCAGAGCCACGGCCAAACTCCCCAGTCTCAGTAAACAGCTTAATCCATTTATGTAATGTACTAGCCCCAATACCTAGATTCTTACTTATTTCATTCATGGTCATGTGATCCTTGTTATCTAAGTAATACTGAACGGCCTGTTCCTTAAATTCCTTGTCATAACTGTGCTTCGTCATTATTTGATCCTCCAATTTACTTCCTTAATTATACTAAATCAGAGTCTCTATTTAACCTGTACACTTTTTATTCTAGGCCCA
>NZ_AYGX02000111.1 GCF_000498955.2 Lactiplantibacillus fabifermentans DSM 21115
GGAAGCTGATCTTTTTTGTCCGAACAGCGTTCGGATTAATTTTACAATCTACCTCATGTAAATCTTCCTCCTCTTACCGTTGCCAAGCAGCGCTTAGAATGTAACGCCGCTTTCTAATAAAATGTTTGCGTATGGGGTCATTTCACCAGTCCGAATGAAGGCCCGACAATTGTTTAAATCTTGCTTCATCGCACTATGCGGGATGAAGGTGATCGGTGTATCTGGTAACCGATCTTGAATTTGTTGTAACATCGTTGGATTTTCCGTTTTGATTTCTTCGGCTAAATAAATACGTTGAACTTCTAATTCAGCCAAAACGTTATTTAACACTTGCATGAAACTAGGAATTCCATTTTGAACGGCTAAATCGATTTTTTCAGTCGTCATCGGTACTGGCATACCCGCATCGCCAATACTTAGTTTATCAAAGTGGCCCATTTGTGCAATCACGCGTGAAATATCTGAGTTAATTACGGTTCCTTTTTTCATAATGTTAAGCCTCTGCTTTCTCAATAAGTTCGTGCCGATATGGAATCGATGGTTGGGCGCCAAAGCGTTGGACTGCCAATGATGACGCTAAGTTACCATAGCGAATCGCTGCTTCTAAGTTACTAAAATCCGGATTCAAGGCGCTACTCATCGCCCCAATAAACGTATCCCCGGCGGAAGTCGTGTCGACCGCTTTAACTTTAAAGGCGGGCACAATACCGTGGCGACCCGCAACATCGTAAAAGGCACCTTTGCTACCGATGGTGATGATAACGGCGGCAATCCCTAACGCGTGTAACTTTTCAGCAGCTACTAACATGCTAGCTTCATCGGTCACCGTCACACCGGTTAAGGTTTCGGTTTCCGTTTCATTCGGAATAATCATATCCGTCACTGCCAGCAACTCGGCGGGCACTTTCGCCATGGCCGGGGCTGGATTTAAGATGGTTGGGACATTAGCCGCTTGGGCAATTTTGAAAGCAGTGATGGTTGAGCTGACAGCGCTTTCAAATTGAGCAATTAACAAATCGCTATTTTCAATTAATCCGGCCTTAGATTGAACGTAATCTGAGGTAAACGCGTCGTTAGCACCGGCATGAATCATAATTTGATTTTCACCAGCATCATCGACGGTAACATATGCTTGACCAGTAGCCATATTCTTAATCGTTTGAATACCATCAAGATTAATCTTTTCTTGGTCTAATAAATCCAGCATGACTTTGCCGGCATCGTCGTCACCGACCGCTCCGATAAAGTTAGTGTCAGCGCCCGAACGTTTGGCGGCGACGGCTTGATTAGCCCCCTTGCCCCCACCAGCAGAAAAGACTTCTTTCGTATGGATGGTTTCACCCGGCTTAGGCATGTGCTTAACCCGAACCGTCCGATCTAAATTAATACTCCCGATTACTGTAATTGTGCTCATTGATAATCCCTCCAATTGCTAAATAAAGCGGATACATTTTCGTTAAAACGTTTTAGTAAAACGTTTTAACTCGATGACAAAAATATAGCACGTCTTGAAAATTAATTCAAGCGTGCCGTTGAATTTCTTAGCATTAATTTGACTGGTAACTGGCGCTCAACCCATGGTGTCGTTGGGTTTTCAATGCGAGCTAATAATAATTTCGCCGTCGTCTGACCGAGCTCAAAAATCGGTTGGGCGACCGTTGTTAATTGAGGTGACACATATTGACTCATTTCGACATTATCATAACCCACAATACTATAATCAGCTGGTACTCGCTTGCCGGCGACTGCTAAGCCGCGATACAAGCCAAACGCAATCTCATCACTGACCGTAATCGCCGCCGTGGCAGGTGACGCAATCAACGCTGGGGCCGCGGCTTTGCCAGCTGACTTGGATAGCTCAGTCGGAATGACTGTAATCGCTGCAGGGTCATAGACCTTTTGTATACCGGCTAACCGTGCTTGGATATTTTCAGTAGCTTGGGCGGGCATTAACACCGCAATCTGTTGATGACCTAAGTCTTTGAGATGCTGGGCCGCTAACTGTCCCCCGGTCCGGTCATCACTCGTCACCGCATCGCTCATTCCCGCAGCCTGTTTTTGATCCAAAACTACTAACGGTTGTTGCTGCTGTTGCCAGATTTCGTCAATCGCCTCGTTAGGAATTGCCGAGCTCGCAATAATAAAGCCATCCACCCCACGATGACTGAGTTCTGTTAAATATGCCTGTTCTTTAGCCGTATCTAAATCCGCATTGCACAGCATCGTAATAAACTTTTTTTGATATAAAATATTTTCAACCCCACGCACTAATTCACTGAAAAATGGGTTAGTAATGTCTGGGACTAACACCCCAATCGTCTTACTTTTCTTAACGATCATCCGACGCGCAAAATAATCCGCTTCGTAATGTAATTCCGCTTTGGCATTCTTGACTTTAGCCACCGTGGCATCACTAAAACGACCACCGGTGCCATTCAAGATTTGTGAGACGGTCGTAATTGACACCCCCGCCACACGGGCGACGTCCTTGATTGTTACTTTTTTATTTGCCATCCGTCATAATTCCCCTTATATTCGCTATCGTTATTGTATAACAGTTTAGCGCGCTTGCCTACTCGCCTTCGACCTATATGCTCAGCTAACTTTCCGATAGATTGCCATCAGTGATTGAAACTGCTCGAATCTGGCAACAAATTCAACGCGACATTACTTAGTTACTCGTGAATTCATCTGAAATGCCGATACTCTGACATGTATGATACAAATTACAATAGGCATTTCCCTAGAAACCTACACCTCGGCAATACGAAAAGTAAGCTCGCCTAAATTGTGGCTTGAATGATTTTGGCGCCACCCGGAAGTCCGGCGGTCAGTGTGAACGTGCTGAAAGTTCGCTTAGCTGAGTGACCTTCTCGGCTTAGCGAACCGGCATCTTTCAAGATTCGCGGGTTGGGCGGAGCTTGAAAGTGAGGTTGGTGACCGCACTTTGGCGCCAACCGGTCGCAGTTCGTGAACACTGACCGCCGGACTGGAGGGCCATTATTCAAAAACACCATTTTATCCGAAAAAAAAGCCCCACTCCGAAGAGTGAGACTTTTTCATATAGCCAGAAAATGTTGATATAACAACGTATTTTCGAAAAATTTTAACGCTTTGAGAATTGTCCAGCCTTGCGGGCTTTCTTCAAACCTGGCTTCTTACGTTCCTTCATACGAGCATCACGAGTTAAGAGACCCGCACGCTTCAAAGGACCGCGGAAATCTGGATCAACTTCGAGCAATGCCCGAGCGATACCATGACGAGTTGCGCCGGCTTGACCGTGGAACCCACCACCATTGACGTTAACTAAAACATCATATTGATCTGACGTTTCCGTTACTTCGAATGGTTGTAACAATTCCTTGCGAATATCTGCAAATGGAATGTAGTCTTCAACAGACTTATCATTCATAACAATTTTACCAGAACCTGGTACTAAACGTACTCGGGCAACTGAATCTTTACGACGGCCTGTGCCGCGATATTGTACTTGAGCCAATGTAGTTTCCTCCTTAGATTAAGTTAGTAATGTCCAAAACTTCAGGCTTTTGTGCTTGTTGCGTATGTTCTGCACCAGCATAAACATGCAACTTCAAGCCCATTTTATGACCTAAAGAGTTGTGAGGAAGCATACCTTTAACTGAAGTTTCAATCAATTTTTCTGGTTCTTTAGCTAAGAAGTCACCGGCAGTCCGTTCCTTTAAACCACCAGCATAGGCAGTATGATGATAATAAATCTTCTTTTCTGCCTTCTTACCAGTTAAAGCGACCTTGCTTGCATTAATAACGATAACGTTGTCACCAGTATCCACGTTTGGTGTGAATGTTGGTTTGTTCTTACCACGTAAGATTGACGCTACGACAGTTGAAAGACGACCCATAGGTACATCGGTTGCATCAACTACATACCATTTACGATCAATTTCACCTGGTTTAGCCATATATGTTGTACGCACGTTGTGTTCCTCCATTTTCTGTGTTTGTTTGACACTCAATAAGATTTCCGGGGCTTATCGTGGGGCAAACAATACCAACGATTAGTTTACCCAATTTAGCGTTGGAAGTCAATGATTATTTAGGTCGGCTTGTAACTCACTTTGCTCATAATAAACCTTTTTCATGTATAATCCCGACGCTGGGGCGGTCCCCCGGGCTTGTTCCCGATTCTTAGCAGCTAACAATTGCGGAATACAATCGACTGCGCGCCGGCCTTGCCCGATTTCCATCAAGACGGCCACCATAATGCGGACCTGGTTGTATAAAAAGCCACTTCCACAAAATTCAAATTGAATTTCATCCTCATTGGGCAAAGCCCACGCCTCGGCCGAAAAAATTTCCCGCACATGGTCATGAGCTTGGGAGCCGGACGCCACAAAAGTCGTGAAGTCGTGTTTCCCGACTAAATCCGGTAAGGCTTGTTGAATTCGTTCGATGTCGGCGTGAAATTTAAAGTGCCCCGTGTAATTGCGCTTAAACGGGTCGACAAACTCGTTTTGATACGCCCGGTACCAATACCGCTTCCCCACAGTATCATAGCGTGCATGGAAGCTTTGTGGCACGATAGCGACCGTTTTAACGATGGTGTCGACCGGCAACAGACTATTCAGTCCCCGCCGGACGCCTTCCGCATTAATTTCATATGGTAAATCAAAATGCACAGTTTGTCCAAAGGCATGCACGCCCGCATCGGTCCGACCGGCGCCGAAAACAACGACCGGTTCAGCCGGATCTTTGGCCATTTTATTAACCGCCTTACTAAAAACTTGCTCGACGGTCCGTTGCCCGGGTTGGCGTTGAAAGCCGGCAAAGTTCGTCCCGTCATAAGCCAATGTTACTTTATACCTCGTTGTCAAAATGTCCTCCATAATCACAAAAAATTGGCGCAGCCCTTTCGCCACGTCAATTTATTTTCGTCAGTTTCTGTGTTATTGCCGCCTCCAGCTGGTAAGTGCACCACCGTGGGGCAACCCTGCCAAGCCAAAGTACGGTCTTGCCAGGCGGTTGAGTGCCTTGCAAAACCCACAAGTCACTCAACACGACCCAAGTTCTAAACGAGCAAAAAACACTCGTTAAGAACTTTTTCACGGTGTCCCACTTACCAGCTTCCGGCTATATTTTCAATCACGATTGAACGGCTTAGCGATTATCTCGTAAACCGTCAGCACCTATTTAGCAATAGTCCGTATCTCAGTTCATTAATACGATTACAGCATGTTGAGCACATCTTAACACCACCGTAGTCAATCTAGCCCCGTAGCAGTTGATGTTGCGCTGTGTCGATATTCTTAGCGGGCTTTTTGGGCCGCTTAGAATATGGGTCGTGTTGCTAGACTTACGGGTTTGGTAAGGCTGGCAACCGCCGCTGGGGACCGCATTTTGGCCCCAGGGGTCGCCCCACAGCGCAGCATCAACTGCCACGGGGTGGCGTAAAACTACCCGCGCAAGAATACTAAAACGACGGTTAGGGCGACGAAACTGAGGGTCGCCCAGGTATCGCGGCTTTGCCATTTTAGAATGCGGAACTTGCTGCGACCTTCGCCGCCTTGGTAGCCGCGCGCTTCCATCGCCGTTGCTAAATCTTCAGCACGGTTGAATGAGCTGACGAACAGTGGAATCAGTAATGGTACAATCGCGCGCATCTGTTGGAAAATGTTGCCTTCACCGAAATCGACCCCACGCGCCCGTTGCGCATTCATAATCTTTTCCGTTTCGTCCATCAAGGTCGGCACGAAGCGTAACGCAATTGACAACATTAAGGCCACTTCGTATACGGGAAATTTGACCGCTTTTAACGGCATCAAAATGTATTCAATCGCATCTGATAATTCCAGTGGTGGCGTCGTTAAGGTCAGTAAGGTTGACATGAAGATAATCAGAACGAACCGACAGAAAATATAGACCCCATTTATCAGGCCCAACTGGCTAATCGTAATGATACCCCAGTGGAAATAAACGTGACCACCACTCGCACTAAACAGGACTTGCAACAGCACGGTGAACAGAATTAGCCAAATCAACGGTTTGACCCCGTTGATGAAAAATGACCATTTGACACCGGACAGCATGATTGCCAGTAACGTAAAGGCAAATAATACGATATAGGTTTGCCAATTATTCGCGATAAAGATAATCCCAATAAAGTAAAAACTCAGTAATAATTTGGCGCGGGGATCCATGTGGTGGATGAGCGAATCTCCAGGGATATAACGCCCAAAGATTAGTTTATTCATCATCGGTTGACCCACCTCCAAACGCGCTGGCCGGTAGTTGAGCCACTAAATCAGCAGCCAATTCATCTTCGGTCAACGGTAACTGGTCAAAATGCAACCCTTTTTGCACGAGTTGCCGCGCAAATGCCGTCGTTTTCGGTAAGCCGAGTTGGTGTTTTAATAACCACTCAGGGTCTTGGAACACGTCACGCGGCGTCCCGGTTTTAACGACCCGGCCTTGGTCCATCACGATGACATGATCGGCATAATTAGCCACATCATCCATTTGGTGGGTCACTAAGACGACCGTCAAATCTTGGTCATGGCGTAACTGCGCAAACATTTCCATCATATCGAGCCGGCCTTGCGGGTCGAGTCCCGCCGTCGGTTCATCGAGGACTAACACTTGGGGTTGCATCGCTAGCACCCCAGCGATGGCGACGCGCCGCATTTGACCGCCAGATAAATCAAATGGTGAGCGGTCGAGTAACGTCGCCGGTAAACCGACTAAGTCTAACATGTCAGCAGCCGTTTTTAACGCATCGGCTTCGCTCACGCCAAAGTTTTGCGGTCCAAAAGCGATATCTTTAGCGACCGTTTCTTCAAATAACTGACTTTCAGGAAATTGAAAGACAATCCCCACTTTACGCCGCAGTGACTTTAAGTCCTTATTACTCGTCGCCGGGGTAATCTCACGGTCGCCGATGAGCACGGTCCCGCTCGTTGGTTTCAATAAGGCGTTTAAATGTTGTAACAACGTCGATTTACCACTCCCAGTGTGCCCAATCAACGCGGTATACGACCCAGTTGGAATCGTGACATTGATGTCGGCCAACGCTTTCGTTTCAAAAGGGGTGCCCGGTTGGTAAGTAAAATCTACTTGTTTGAACTCAATTGCCATAACCAGTCCGCCATCCCTTTCTCCGTTAAATAATCGGCTGGAACTTGGACGCCTTGCCGTTTCAACGCTGCTTTGAGCCGTTCAGCATATGGCATATCCAAGCCCATTTTAATAAGTTCAGGGCCATGGCGAAAAATTTCTGCCGGCGTCCCCTCCTCTTTTAGTTCACCATCGTTAACAACGAGCACCCGATTGGCACTCGCCGCTTCATCGATGTCATGCGTAATCGAAAGCACCGTCAAATTGCCGGCTACCTTCATTGCTTGAATCGTTTGTAACACTTCGGCGCGACCCCGAGGATCGAGCATCGAAGTGGCTTCATCTAAAATTAAAATTTGTGGTTGGGCCGCAATCATGCCGGCTAAAGCGACCCGCTGCTTTTGCCCACCGGACAAACGGGCGGGTTCCCGCGTGGCAAAGTCGCTCATATTAACTTGCTTCAAGGCGGCCGCGACCCGTGCTAACATTTCATCACGGGGCACGCCTTGATTTTCCAAGCCAAACGCGACATCATCGGCCACGGTTGCGCCAACAAATTGGTTATCAGGATTTTGAAAAACCATCCCGATTTTTTTACGAATATTCCAAACGGTATCTTCAGATAGTACTTCGCCATCGACCGTAATCGTTCCGGATGCGGGGGCTAACAACCCGTTCAAGTTTTTCGCTAAGGTCGATTTGCCGGACCCGTTATGGCCGACAATGGCGACCCATTCACCCGCGGCCACGGAAAACGAAATGTCTTTTAACGTCAAGTCATCCGCTGACTGTTGCGGGTAACGATAATTTAAATGTGCAACGTCAATAATCTGACTCACCGTTGTCCCTCATTTCTTTCTTGTTTTTATTGCCGCCTCCAGCCAGTTGGCACACCACTGTGTGGCCACCCTGCCAAGCCAAGGAGCGGTCTTGTCAGGCGGTTGGGTGCCTTGCAAAGCCCACAAGTCACCCAACACGACCCATGTTCTAAGTGCGCACACAACGCGCACTTAGAACATTTTCACAGCGCCGTGCCAACTGGCTTCCGGCTAATATACTACTCCTGAATTAACATAACCAGTCGTGTATTGACAGCAAGCTTATCTATTCAGATACTGCTATCAATAATTAAACGACACGCAACTATGGTCTATATCATACCATATTCAGTTATTTCAAATCACTTGCAGAACCGTACTTATAGCCACTATCGCTAAATAACGAGAATTTTTTCTTCAAGTTGTTAGAAACATAGACTTTGCGGTCTTTGGTGATGAAGATCGCGCCGATGCCTTGGTCGGCTTTAGCGTTGATGTACTTCATTCCGTCTTTTAAGCCTTTATCAAACGTGGCCGTGGATAACCCATCACCATCGGTCGACTTCTTGGAGATGATGGAAACCCCCATTAAGTTATTTTGGTAAGGTGCCCCCGTCTTAGGGTCCATCAAATGACTATAGATCTTACCATTTTTCTTGAGATACCGTTCGTAAATCCCAGAAGTCACAATCGACATGTTTTTAGCTGGAATTGAACCAATTGCGGTCCCCCGAGATTCTTTAGGGTCTTGAATCCCAACGGTCCAGTCCCCAGATTTCGTCCCTTTAGGACTATCACCCATGACAAAGATATTCCCACCTAAGTCAATAATGGCCGTCGAGACACCGTGATTTAAGAAGTACTTGTGAACTTGATCAGTCATATAACCTTTGGCAATCCCACCTAAATCAAGCTTCATGCCCTTTTCTTCCAAATAAACGGACCGTTTTTTATCGTTTAACTTAACTTTAGTATAGTCGACCAACTTCACTTCGCGGTCGATTTCCGATTGCTTCGGGACCCGCGCATCGGAAAAGCCAATCCGCCATAATTGCGTGATAGAACCGATCGCCATATCAAATGATTCGTCGGAGTTCTTACTATAATAGTAAGCAGCCTTCAAAATCGGATAGACATCTTTGCTGACGACGACCGGATGCTTGCCAGCGGCGGCATTGACTTTATCAATCTCAGAACCACTCGCATTGGTCGTGACTTCCTTGGCTTCTTTTTTTAGTAATTTAAACGCCCCGTCAACCGCTGATTGCTTACCCTTGTTATAAACCCGCAACGTGACGACCGTCCCCATCATGAACTCCGTATTTTCATACGGCGTTTGAATGACTTTGGTCGGCTTAGGTCGCGAACTCGTTGTCTTTTTAGTTGACTGACTTCCACACGCCGTTGTTAACGGTACCATTAATGCTAACACTAGTCCTACTTGAATCCATTTCCGCAGTTTCATCGCCTAACGTCCCCTTAAATAATATCAATCGTAATTATACCAAATTATTAGCGATTTGATGGCGCTTTTTTGCCGACGTCAACTCACTTTTACGCTATCAATCTTCTCTCATGTGAATCATTCCACTAGCCTAAAAAGAGGTCTGAGACAAACCGTCCCAGGCCTCAAGATAATCAACTGTTCAAATATTATTCAGAGAAGACCATGTTATCAACCGTGATCGTCTTAGTGTCACCCTTTTGAGCGGCATTTTGTAATTGTTCCGCATATAAGATGAACGTGTTTGATGATTCAGTAGCACCAGAAACGACGTCCACTTTAGCAGGATCACTGTTCTTAACTAAGGCTTTATTCAAGGCTGGCGTATAAGTCTTAGGATCAGTCTTAGCAATCTTCTTCATTTGCTTGTTGTATGAAGCATCGGTTGTCTTAGACTTGCCGTTCTTGTTGACATTGTCATAGTTTGACTTCGTAATCTTGTTGTTCTTAACCGTAATTGAGAACGTTACTTTGTAACCATGTGAGTAGTTCTTTTCGTTCAACTTGTAAGTACCGTCTTTCATCTTGGCACCGTTGTTGATCTTGATGGTTGCTTTGTTCCCAGCTTGAGCCGCTTGAATTAATTGTTGAGCATAGTTTTGGAATGTCTTGGAAGATTCAGTAGCACCAGAAACAACGTCGATAGTCCCAACGTTACCAGTAGCTGCGGCCCCTTCTAAGGCTTTGTTCAATTTAGGTTCGTACGTCTTAGGATCAGTCCCGGAACCCTTCTTCATCTTCTTGTTATAGCTAGTGTCGTCAACTTTGGACTTGCCACTCTTGTTAACTTGGTCGAAGTTTGACTTAGTAATCTTACCTTTGTTATTAACGGTAATACTAAACTTCGTCTTGTAACCATAAGTATAGTTTTCTTCTTCAAGCTTGTAGGTCCCCGCCTTCATCTTGCTACCAGCGGTCATTTTAGCAACCTTGGTCGTTGATGATGAACTTGATGAAGAACTCTTCTCCGATGATGATGAGCTAGAACTTGATGAAGAACTGCTCCCACAACCTGCTAATGCTAATGCGGAAATAGCTACAACTGATGCGCTCGTAATAATTGACTTAAACTTCATAATAATCCCACTCCTAACCTTTTTGTATGAAAATTCACATTAATCTTAACGTTTAAACTCCCAATAGTCAATTATATTCTATAAAAAAATTTGTATTTTTACCTACGGACAAGCTAAATGGTAGCGGTTTATTAGCTGCGCTTTCATACCACACTATTCCGGCGACAAATAATGTGATTTAATATTCATTCTTATTGATAATTCATAGACAAACGTTTACATTACTTATATAATTGTAATTGGAATTATTATTTTTTATCTTATTTTTAGATTAAGGGAGTTGTTACGCAATGGCAAAGAAGAATATTGTCGTTGTCGGCGCGGGTTTCGCAGGGGTTTATGCCACCAAAAAATTGGCTAAGCATTTTAAAAAGAACCCTGACGTAGAAATCACGTTAATCGACCGGCACTCCTACTTCACGTATATGACTGAACTACATGAAGTAGCGACCGAACGGGTTGACCCAGAGCATATCCAATACGATTTGCAACGGCTGTTTTCCCGGCGCAAGAATGTCCGCTTAGTAACGGATAACGTTACGGACATTGATAAGGACAAACAAGTAGTCACCACCGAAAATGGCAGTTATCAATATGATCAACTGTTAATTAGTTTGGGTGGCGAATCCAATGACTTCGGGACGCCCGGGGTCAAGCAACATGGCTACGAATTGTGGTCATTTGAACAAGCCATGGCCTTACGGGCCCATTTGGCTTACATCATTCGGCGTGGGGCCGCTGAACTAGATCCAGCTAAACGCAAAGCCATGTTGACTTTGACCGTTTGTGGGTCTGGTTTTACCGGTTCAGAATTGATTGGTGAATTAATTGAATATCGCGACGTCTTAGCTAAGGATAATAAGCTCGATCCTAGTGAAATTACGTTACAACTTGTCGAAGCAGCGCCAACGATTATTAACATGTTAAATCGGACGCAAGCTGGCAAGGCTGAAAAGTACATGACCAAACATGGTGTGGATATTATGACCAACTCCATGATTACGGAAGTCTTTGAAGATCACGTTACGTTGAAGGATAAAGAACCAATCCCAACTTACACGTTAATCTGGACCGCCGGGGTTCGTGCTAACAGTATCGTCAAGAAGTTTGGTATTGAAACTAACCCGCGTGGTGGCCGTTTGATGGCTAACGAATTCATGCAAGCTAAAGACACCGATAACGTCTTCTTAGCTGGGGATTCGACGAGCTATCAAGAACCTGACCAACCACGTCCCGTCCCACAAATCGTTCAAGGGGCCGAAGAAACGGCTGCTAAAGCGGTTGAAGGGATTATCAAGAACGTCGACAACACGGATAAGGAAATCAAGCCTTTCAAGGGTGCTTATCAAGCCTCCGTTGATTCAATTGGTTCCAAGTACGCGGTTGCGCAAGTGCTTGAAAAGTGGAACGTTTCTGGTTTCATCGCCGTCTTACTAAAGCATGCCATCAACTGGATGTACTACTGCCAGATTTTCTCTGGTTACTACTTGTTCCAATACTTTATGCACGAATTCTTCCGTACTCGCAACGGCCGCAACGTCTTTCGCGGTTGGACTTCGCGGGCCGGGAACGTCTTATGGAGTGTGCCACTCCGCTTCTTCTATGGGGCCATGTGGCTTTGGGATTGCTGGACGAAGGTCCAAGGTAACGAATCGTGGTTTACCGACAAACTCCGCTTACCATTTACTTGGTTACAAGTGGCCGCAACTTCCGGCGCTAGTGAAGCTGCTAGCAAAGCCACGAGTGCCACTTCTGGTGCTAGTGAAGCCGTCACGAAGACCGCTAAAGGCGTCTTCAGTTTATCTTACATGTACGGTAAGGAACCATTGATGGTCTTCGATAAGATGCCCCACTGGTTCGAATCAATTACGAAGTTCTTCGTACCAAACATGCAAATGGCGTTGTTCTTCCAGAAATTTATGACTTGTGTCGAAATCATTATCGCCTTATGTATCTTCTTTGGCCTCTTCAGTTGGTTAGCCAACGCCATCACGATTGGTTTAGTGGTCGTCTTCTGCTTGTCAGGGATGTTCTACTGGGTCAACATTTGGATGGTCTTTGTGGCCTTAGCCTTAATGAACGGTTCTGGTCGGACCTTTGGGTTGGATTACTGGGTCGTTCCGTGGATGCAAAAACACCTCGGGCACTGGTGGTACGGCAACGTTCGTTCCCACTACGATGGTGTTAAAACCCGTTAGATGCGGTATAATTAATTGAATAGTTTCCCGATGGTTCAAGGGTAGCTTTTACCTTGAACCATTTTTTATTCAAAGGAAAACAGCGATTAACACTAATTAATATATTAATGAAAGGAGGCGTAAACGATGAAGAATTGGCGCCGACACTGGCACACGCTCAAACGCTACGGCGATATGATTCGGCCGTTTGATATTATCATCATCATTGCCCTACTTATTTTGTCGTTTACGCCCCACGCTATTTTTGCCTATCAAAAACAGCAACAGGCTGAACAAGCCGCTAAAGTTGCTAAAAAAGCCCACCAAAAAACGACCGGCACAACGTATACCGCGGTCGTTTCACATGATGGTAAGGTCTTGAAAAAGGTTAATTTAACTAACTTAAAAAAAACGCGCCATTATACGTATCGGGCCAAGGATGGCGATTACAACACGGTCACCTTTGAGACGAAGCGCGTGGCCATCACTAAGGCCAATTGTACCGACCAAGTCTGTGTGCGTCGTGGCTGGATCCATAAGCCTGGTCAAACGATCGTCTGTTTGCCACATAAACTACTAATCGAAATCAAATCGAGTACCGGTCACACCCAATCAGGTGGCAACGGCCTAGTTACGGAGTAAGGTAATGAATAATTCATTTGAACAATCCAATAAAGTCCATCGCAATATTTATATTGCCCTGTTGGTGGCCCAAGGCGTGGTCATCGGCTTACTGGAACGGCTCATCCCCTTCCCGTTTGCCTTTGCCCCCGGTGCCAAATTAGGACTCGCTAACTTGATTACCGTCGTCGCTATCTTCACTTTATCATTTAGTGACGTCATCACGTTGACGTTCTTACGGGTCATTTTAACGGCCTTACTTGGTGGCACTTTATCGACATTCTTATATAGTTTCGGCGGCGCCTTTTTGAGCCTCTTCGCGATGGTCTTAGTCAAACAGCTCGGACCCAAACGCGTCAGCTTAATCGGTATCTCCGCGACCGGGGGCGTCATGCATAACGTCGGCCAATTAGTGGTCGCCAGTCTGATTGCTAAGACGTGGACGGTCATGTTATATTTACCAGTCCTATCGATTATCGGCCTGTGCGCGGGCACGGCCTTAGGAATCGCGGCCAACTACTTGTTCACCCACGTCACGAGCCTAAGTTACTTAAAGTTCACCCATGAACAGCAAACAAAGGAGTAAGGACTATTATGCAAGCAACGCAATTACATCCGCTCTGGCATGACTATCCGGCCTTACAACCGGAGTTGCAGCAAGTTATGCAATTGATGGAAGACAATATCAATATCGCCGACACCGCGATTACCGACGCGATTTTGGCCATGATTCATAGTGGTGGCAAGCTGTTACGCCCCGCCTACTGCTTATTATTCTCGCAATTCAAAGACACCGACCGGCAACGCATGATTGCCTTAGCGGCGTCCCTAGAAACGTTACACACGGCCACCTTAATTCATGATGACATTTTAGATGATGCCAAATTACGGCGCCATCAAGTCACGATTCAAGAACAATTCGGGAAAGATGTTGCCGTGTACGCCGGTGATTATTTATTCGTCGTCGTCTTCAAAATCTTGGCCAAGTATTCCAGCAGTTTTCGCAGTATCCAATTAAACTCGGAAAACATGGAAAAAATTTTAATTGGCGAAGTCCAACAAAAGGATCGCCATTATCATTTAGATATGACCATGGATCAATATAAGGAACAGATTCAAGGTAAAACGGCCGAACTGTTCGCCCTCAGTTGCTTCTTGGGCGCCTACGAATCCGGTCAATCCGAACGCTTCGCCGTGCGCGCTCGTAATGCCGGGATGGCCATTGGGATGGCGTTTCAAATCTTAGACGACATCTTAGATTACCAAGAAACCAGCCACGAAATTGGCAAACCCATCTTAGAAGACGTGGCAGAAGGCGTCTACACGTCGCCACTGCTGTTCGCCTTACAAACAGACGTCCGCCAAGACTTGCTCCCATTATTGCGGCTGCAAGGCAACATCACGTCGCAACAACGCGAACAAGTACAAGCATTAGTCATTGAAGCCGGTGGCGTTGACCAAGCTAAACAACTCGCAACCGACTACACGAACCAAGCGTTAAAGCTACTCAAAAAGTTCCCCGATACACCAGCACGGGCGATGTTATTACAATTGACTCAGCAATTATTAACCCGTCATAATTAGGAATTCCAGATGCTTGCCGCTTCCGGCCAGCAGTAATTCCAGTTGCCGTGGCGACCGGCTCGAGCCCGAAAAGCACGGTCTCTCACCTCACTTTGAAGCTTGGCCAAAACCGCCAATCTCCAAAGATGCCGGTGCTGTAAATGCCGAAAAACCATCGGCATTAACACCACTTACATGGCCACTTCCATTACTGCTGACCTCCAGCTAAACTGAATGACGTCAATTTTAAACACAACAAGTCCCGGTCACAAATAGTGGCCGGGACTTGTTGTGTTTTAGACAAGCGGTGCAACTTAGTAATAATACCACGGAAGCCGGCAACATTCGAAGACGCTTGTCTCAGTGTCCTTATTTTTTTGACAATGCCAAATCAATTCGTCAACATGATACGGTAAATATGATAGAAACTACTAGTGAGTAACAGAACATATTTAGTGATTGTTAGTTAACTAATACACGTATAGTTTTAAAGTTGCTACTTCAGTATCGAATAGCTTAGTCAGATATTTACATACTTTCCAAAACAAAACTAAAACTTTACTTAAATATGGGTATCGCATCTTACATTAATTGTTAAGCTAATCGTATAACAATCTGTTAGCTGCTAACATGCAGTTCTTGAAAGGATGTATGTAAATTTGATGCGTTCCCGTTTAAACCGCAACTCAATCCCATCTCAACTAGTTTTGACCCCAAGTGGCTATTGTCTGCAAGCCAGTACGGATACGGCTATCATGAATAGAGATTCGCCAATTTTATCACAACTACCCCAATTGCCATTTAACAAACTGCCCCCTCATAATGGTTCCCAAGTTGAGCAGTTAAATTCGTACTAAGCATTGGATTGTTAAGTCGTCAGCGACCACCAACGTTATTGATTAACGGACATGGCTAATGTTCAACTACTTAACGTTGTTCTGAAACTATGCTGTGCTCAGCAGTTGGCCAACCGTAATGGAATCGTCCTGAAAGTGGCGTTAACGGGCGTTTTTGGCCCGTTTACACCACGGACGTCTTTTGAGACTTGTCTTTCAGGCTCAAAAGCGAGGTCCAAGACCGCTCCTCAGGCTTGGACCGGTCCCAGGACGATGGAATTACGGTTGGCCAACTGCGGCAATAACCAACTTCAAGAAAGAACCGTGTTGACCAGACTGGCGGGTTGTGCCAGGCTATCAACCGCCTGGTGAGACCGCCCTTCGGTTCACCAGGGTTGCCCCACAGCGGCCGACCAGCGGGCTGGAGGTGAACCACCGCAACATAAATTTGCATGTAAAAAGGCCACCCAACAGAATGTTAGGTGGCCTTTTCAATTGGCTAGCGCCAAAAAAAATCACTTTAGCCTGCGATACGCCATCTATGTTTAACCATAAACAACTTCCGAACTAGACTGAGCTACTAGTGTAGCCACCATCGTAGCGTCCGTCAATCATCAGACCAAGTGATCCGTAAAAATTTAATTAGTCTACGAGTTCCAAGACTACCATTTGTGCACCGTCACCACGGCGAGGCATTGTCTTGTAAATTCGAGTGTAACCACCATTGCGGTCAGCGTATTGAGGACCTAAGTCACTAAATAGCTTTTGCAAAGCAGTTTGTACAGCTACATTGTCGCCATCTTCTTTAACATCGGCAACGATGTCACGCATAAATGCGGCAGCTTGACGACGGGCACTTAAATCACCCTTCTTAGCTAAACTGATCATCTTGTCGGCAGTTGAACGAACTTCTTTAGCGCGAGCTTCAGTAGTTTCGATACGACCGTTAACGATCAAAGCGCTGGTCAAGTCGCGAAGTAAGGCACGACGTTGTGAACTTGTACGTTGTAATTTACGGTAACTCATGAACGGATATCCTCCCTTGTATTAGTCTTCTTTGCGTAATGATAACCCGAGGTCAGCTAATTTTGCTTTAACTTCTTCGAGTGACTTGCGTCCAAGGTTGCGAACCTTCATCATATCAGCTTCAGTTTTGTTAGTTAATTCTTGGACCGTGTTGATACCAGCACGCTTCAAGCAATTGTATGAACGAACGGAGAGATCTAACTCTTCAATCGTCATTTCTAACATTTTTTCCTTATGCGTTTCTTCCTTCTCAACCATCACGTCAGTGTTTTTAGCTTCATCAGTGAGATTTACGAAGATTGAAAGGTGATCAGTCAGGATTTTGGCTGATAGACTAATGGCTTCACTTGGAGTGATTGAACCATTTGTCCAAACGTCTAAGGTTAACTTATCGAAATCATCACGTTGACCAACCCGGGTGTTTTCTACTTGGTAGTTAACACGTTCGATTGGAGAATATAATGAATCAACAGGTAAAACGCCAATTGGCATATCATCTTCACGATGTTTGTTATCCTCAGCGGAAACATAACCACGACCAGTATTAGCGGTCATACGCATATGGAAGTGTGCGCCATCGGCTACGGTACAAATTGCCAAATCAGGGTTCAAGACTTCAACGTCCGCGTCACCAATGATATCACCGGCGGTCACGTTAGCTGGGCCCTTGACATCGATTTCCAATGTCTTGGTTTCGTCTGAATCTAATTTAAGTGCAACCTTCTTGACGTTCAAGATAATCGCCGTAACATCTTCAGTTACGCCTTCTACCGTTGAAAATTCATGAAGGACACCATCAATTTGAATACTAGTAACAGCGGCACCAGGTAAAGAAGAAAGAAGAATCCGACGAAGTGAATTCCCTAAAGTTGTACCATAACCACGTTCAAGTGGTTCTACAACAAACTTACCATAGTTGTCGTTTTCATCAATTTTATGAATGTTAGGTTTTTCAAATTCAATCATTCTTATCTTTTACCCCTTTCAAAACGCGTGGTGTTAGTAAGTGCGTACAAAATGAAGTTTGCCCTCAAAATGAACGTCACAGATTAAACACGACGGCGCTTTGGAGGACGAGAACCATTATGAGGAACTGGTGTAACATCGCGAATTGCTGAAACTTCCAAACCAGTAGCTTGTAAAGCACGGATAGCAGCTTCACGACCGGAACCAGGACCTTTAACAGCGACTTCAACAGTCTTCATACCATGTTCCATTGAAGCCTTAGCAGCAGCTTCCGCAGCCATTTGAGCAGCGAAAGGAGTTGACTTACGAGAACCCTTGAAACCTAATGAACCAGCTGATGACCACGCAATAGCGTTACCTTGCATGTCAGTGATCATAACAAGTGTGTTGTTGAACGTTGAATGGATGTGAGCCACACCGGATTCAATGTTCTTTTTTACCCGACGACGACGGGTTGTCTTTCTAGTTGCCATAAAATTCGAAAACCTCCCTTATAATTATTTTTTACGTCCAGCGATGCTGACCTTTTTACCCTTACGAGTACGAGCGTTGTTCTTCGTGTGTTGACCACGAACGGGTAAACCACGACGATGACGCATACCACGGTATGAACCGATTTCTTGAAGTAACTTAATGTTTAAGCTAACTTCACGACGTAAGTCACCTTCAGTTTTGTAACCGTCGACAACGGCACGGATCTTATCTTCTTGTTCAGGAGTTAAGTCGCGTACACGAACGTCTTCAGAAACACCGGCTTCAGCAAGAATCTTTTGAGCAGAAGTATTACCGATACCGTAGATGTAAGTCAAACCGATGACAATACGCTTGTCACGTGGTAAGTCAATTCCTTCAATACGAGCCATTAATTTTTCACCTCCGACTTAGTTAAATTATTTACCTTGGCGTTGCTTATGCTTTGGATTAGCAGAGCAGATAATCATCACGCGGCCTTTACGACGAATAACTTTGCAGTGTTCGCACATAGGCTTTACAGATGGTCTTACTTTCATGAATATTTACCTCCTATAAGGTACGAAGCGTCGAACCTACTTGAAACGGTAAGTAATCCGACCCTTAGTTAAATCATAAGGTGACATTTCGACTGTAACCTTGTCGCCTGGTAAGATTCGAATGTAATGCATGCGAATTTTGCCAGAAACGTGAGCCAAGATTTCAGCGCCGTTTTCAAGTTCGACTTTGAACATTGCGTTCGGCAACGTTTCTTTGATAGTCCCTTGAATTTCGATGACGTCTTCCTTTGCCAAGTATGTGTCCCTCCCTTATTATATGGTTTCGTGCTGCCACGATTTTGGTCCGCTTTTCGAACCAGTCATTGTCTAATAAAGATTAAATTAATACTAAATCAGTCAACGGCTAAACCTGAATAAGTTTATCACAACGGCATTTGAAAAGCAAATGACGCTACTGGGCCACTTGATTAAAGGTTATCTAAAATTGATTTGATATCTTTGTAAACATCATCAATGTCGCGATCACCGTCGACATTGTAAAGCAATTTTTCTTGACCGTAAAAATCAATTAATGGCGTGTTCAACTTAACGTTGACATCCAAACGATTTTTAACAGTTGCGGGCTTGTCATCATCACGTTGATAGAAATCATGACCGCCACAAACATCACAAGTACCGTCAACCTTAGGCTTGTTATACAACTTATGATAAGTTGCGCCACAAGTCCGGCAGATGAAACGGCCCGAAAGCCGTTCAACTAAGACTGCTGGTTCAACGTGAATGTTGATGACGCCGTCCAAAGGCTTGTTCAAATCTTTACCGATTTGTTCGAGCGCATGGGCTTGATCAATATTACGTGGATAACCATCAAGCAAGAAGCCGTTTTTCGTATCTGATTCAGCTAACCGTTCTTTGACGATGCCGTTAGTGACTTCGTCTGGAACTAAGTTACCTTGGTCAATATACTTTTTAGCTTCAAGACCCATTTTAGTTTCGTTCTTGATTGCAGCTCGGAAGATATCACCCGTGGAGATATGCGGAATATCAAAATCTTCAAGGATCTTCTGAGCTTGAGTACCTTTACCAGCACCCGGTAGACCCATTAAAATTAAGTTCATTGTTGCCATGACTTTTTCCTCCTATAATGCACAAATGTGCTGAGTCTCCCCAACACACTCGCTTGATTAACGAATGAAACCGACATAGTCGCGCTTCATCATTAACCCTTTAATTTGACGAATTGTTTCAAGGGCAACCCCGACGACGATTAGCAAGCTAGTCCCACCTAAACCAATTGATTCATCTAAGCCCCAGATATCTGAAGCTAACAATGGAATCAAGGAAATTAATCCGAGGTAAAGGGCACCGACTGTACTCAACCGCATTAACAATTTTGAAACCCAAGTTTGCGTGTCTTTACCAGGCCAAACACCTGGAATGTAACTACCTTGCTTTTGCAAGTTTTCGGAGAGTTTTTCAGGATTAACCTGAACAAACGCATAGAAGAACGTGAAGAGCACGATGAGAACCGTATAAAGGATCGCACCATAGGTCGTTTGCATGTTAAAGACATTGCTCATCACTTGGTACCAAGTATCGTCACCATGACTGGATTGGAAACCAAGCAAAATTGTTTGTGGTGTTGCAATGAAAGAACTCGCGAAGATAACAGGAATAACCCCGGCAACATTCACCTTTAATGGTAGGTAACTACTGTCAGGTGCACCTGCTGCACGGCGCGTGTATTGAATTGGAATCCGGTCATTTGCTTGTTCAACCCACGTTACAAACATAACGATGATTAGAACTAACAAGATGAGCCCGAGTACAAACATACCACTTTGCCACCATTGACTCTTAGAAGTATTAACAAATTGTTCCGTGTAAATTTGATAAATCGAAGTAGGCATGCGGGCAATGATCCCGGCGAAGATAATAATGGAAACCCCATTACCAAGTCCACGGTCCGTGATCATGTCCCCCATCCAAGTAGTCAACATCGCCCCACCAGTCAGGATAACCCCGATGGTCAAGTAAGTCGTCACACTTGGATTTTCAACTAATTTCAACGTACTTAATGAGTTAAAACCAGCTGTAATCCCAATCGATTGAACGAAGGCCAAGACGATCGTTAACCAACGGGTCGCTTGATTAAGCTTCCGTCGACCAACTTCACCTTGTTTGCCCCATTCAACGAATTTAGGCACGATGTCCATTTGTAATAACTGAACAATGATTTGTGCAGTAATGTAAGGGGATACCCCCATAGCAAGGATGGAATAATTTGTTAAACCGCCACCACTGAATGTATTCAACATACTTATCAGCCCCGAAGATGCAACGGATTGTAGCGCGGTTGCATTAACTCCTGGGACTGTGATATAAGAGCCAAGACGAAATACAATCAAAACGCCCAACGTGAACAGAATTTTATTCCGAATATCCTTTACTTTTAGAGCGTCCTTCATGGTAGTCAGCAAGTTAGATCACCTCAGTTTTACCGCCAGCAGCTTCGATTGCCTTAACGGCAGTTTCGGAGAACTTGCTTGCCTTAACTGTTAACTTTTTGTTGAGCTTACCATTACCAAGAACTTTAACGGCTGCACTCTTCTTAACCAAGCCAGCTTCCTTTAATGATTCTGGTGTTACTTCGGCACCATCATCAAAACGGTTTAAGCCATCAAGATTAACAACTGCATATTCCTTGCGGTTGATGTTAGTAAATCCACGTTTAGGAATCCGACGATACAATGGCATTTGGCCACCTTCGAACCCAACACGAACCTTACCACGAGCCTTTTGGCCTTTTTGACCACGACCAGCAGTTTTACCTTGGCCACTTGAGTCGCCACGACCAATGCGACGACGTGAGAAGCGTGAACCTTCACTTGGTGTTAATTCATGTAACTTCATCTAGTAGGCACCTCCTTATTGAATATTTTAATTACTTAATGATTTCGACATCAACTAAGTGCGCGATGTGCATAATAGCACCACGAGTAGCTGCGTCATCAGGTTTAACAACAGAGCTGTTAACTCGGCCTAAACCTAATTCCTTAACGATTTTACGTTGCTTAGGAAGACGATGAGCAGCACTGCGTACTAAAGTGATTTTTACTTGAGCCATGTTGTTTGTCCTCCTTATTCAGCTAAATGTTCAACTGAAACGCCACGTAAAGCCGCGATTTGTTCAGCTTTCTTTAAACTCTTTAAGCCTTCAAACGTTGCGCGAACAACGTTAACTGGCGTGTTTGAGCCAAGACGTTTACTGGTAACATCATCAATACCAGCCAATTCCATAACGGCACGAACGGCGCCACCAGCTGCGACACCAGAACCTTCAACGGCTGGCTTAAGCAAGATGCGGCCACCACCGTAAACGCCGATAGTTTCATGAGGAATGGTTGTACCGACCATAGGTACAGTGATCAAGTTCTTTTTAGCAGCTTCGGATGCTTTCCGAATTGCTTCTGGAACTTCTTGAGCCTTACCAGTACCGAAACCAACGTGTCCTTTGTGGTCACCAACGATTACCAATGCGGCAAAACGAAGACGACGACCACCTTTAACAACTTTGGTAATCCGGTTGATGGCAACTACGTTATCGTCAAGATCTAATTTTGATGGATCAATGAAAGTCATGTGGTATTATTCCTCCTTTGTTAGAATTTAAGACCGTTTTCACGGGCAGCTTCGGCCAAGGCTTGTACTCGACCGTGATATAAGTAACCGCCACGATCGAAGACAACATCGCTAATCTTCTTTTCGGCAGCGCGTTTTGCAACGACTTCACCGACAGAAGCAGCTTTTTCAGTCTTGTTATTGCCTGATACTTCGCTATCTAAAGTTGAGGCACTTGCGAGCGTTACACCCTCTACATCATCAATTACTTGAGCGTAGATGTTTTTGTTTGAACGATAAACATTTAAGCGTGGGCGCTCTGCAGTCCCAGAAATCTTACCGCGGACACGGGCGTGACGACGTTGGCGTGTCTTATTTTTATCTGGTTTTGAAATCACAATTGTCACCTCTAATATATAGTATGGACAGCCTAAGCTGCATTATTTACCAGTTTTACCTTCCTTACGACGAACATATTCATCGACGTAACGAATCCCTTTACCTTTGTAAGGTTCAGGTGAACGAACGGCGCGGACTTCGGCAGCAAAGTCACCGACAGCTTGCTTACCAATACCAGAAATATTGATATGCGTGTTGTCAGGAACTTCGATCGTTAAGCCTGCAGGCGTTTCAAATTCAACAGGATGAGAATAACCAACGCTTAATACTAACTTCTTACCTTGTAATTGGGCACGGTAACCAACACCGACCAATTGAAGATTCTTAGTAAAGCCTTTAGTAACCCCTTCAACCATGTTGTTGACATTTGCACGGGTAGTACCGTGGACTGCCTTCATCTTGTAATCGTCAGATGGGCGTGTGAATTTTACTTCGTTGCCTTCAACTGACATTGTAATATCACTGGAAATGTTACGAGTTAACGTACCCTTAGGACCTTTAACGGTAACGACTTCGCCAGCTTGTGATACTTCTACCCCAGCAGGTAGTTCAATTACTTTATAACCAATACGACTCACTTAGTTGCACCTCCTGTCTTAAATAGTTTTTACCAAACGTAAGCTAAAACTTCGCCGCCAACCTTCTTAGCGCGAGCTTCTTTGTCAGTAATAACACCTTCTGAAGTTGAGATGATAGCAATCCCTAAGCCGTTTAAAACCTTAGGAACAGCATCAGCTTTAACGTATGAACGTAAACCTGGCTTTGAAATACGCTTCAAACCAGAGATAACGCGTTCGTTGTCTTTACCATACTTCAAGAAGACACGGATGATGCCCTGTTTGTCATCATCGATATATTCAACGTCGCGAACAAAACCTTCATTCTTTAAAATTTCGGCAATGTTGCGTTTGATTTTTGATGCAGGTACTTCTAATGAATCGTGGCGTACCATGTTAGCGTTACGGATACGAGTCAAGAAATCTGCGATTGGATCAGTCATCATGAAAGTTTAACCTCCTTTAACTTGGGTTTGTTTTTACCAGCTAGCCTTTTTCATGCCAGGGATTTGACCTTTATGGGCCAGGTCGCGTAAGCAGATACGGCACAAGTGGAATTTACGGTAAACTGAATGTGGACGACCACAACGTTCGCAACGCGTATAGTTTTGGACGTTAAACTTAGCACCACGTTTTTGTTTAGCAATTTGTGATTTTTTAGCCAACTTGATTATCCCCCTTCGATTATTTAGTAAATGGCATGCCAAATTGAGTTAATAACTCACGTGATTCTTCATCACTATCAGCAGTGGTTACGATAACGATATCTAAACCGCGAACACGGTTAACATTATCATAGTTGATTTCTGGGAAGATCAATTGTTCACGGACACCCAATGTGTAGTTACCGCGACCATCGAATGAACGCGTGCTAACACCATGGAAGTCACGAACACGTGGTAATGAAACGTTGATCAACTTGTCTAAGAAGTCATACATACGTTCACCACGTAAATCAACCTTGGCACCGATTGCCATACCTTCACGAAGACGGAAACCAGCGATAGATTTCTTTGCTCGCGTAACCAAAGGCTTTTGGCCGGAGATCAAAGTCAATTCTTCAACTGCTTCGTCTAAGTTCTTAGCGTTAGTGACTGCATCACCAACACCCATGTTCAAAACAATCTTAGCCAACTTAGGAACTTGCATTACAGAAGTGTAATTGAACTTGTCCACTAAAGCTGGAACGATTTCTTTTTCATATTGAGCTTTTAAACGGTTTTCCATGAAACTTGCTTCCTCCTTTCAGTCAAAAATATTAGTTTTCTAAGTCTTTGCCAGACTTCTTAGCGAAACGTACACGCTTGCCATCTTCGCGACGAACACCTAAACGAGTAGGTTCGTTAGTTGATGGGTCAAGGAACATAACGTTGGAAGCATCGATTGGTGCTTCGACATCAACGATACCGCCTTGTGGGTTAACGTTCGTAGGTTTTTGGTGTTTCTTGATCTTGTTAACACCTTCAACAACGACACGGTTCTTGGCTGAGATAACTGACTTAACAGTACCTTCTTGGCCACGATCCTTACCGCTGATTACCCGAACTTTATCACCAGTTTTAATCAACATTAGGTTGCGCACCTCCTTATTTACGGTGTGTGACTACAGAACTTCTGGAGCTAATGAAACGATACGCATGAAGTCTTTATCACGTAATTCACGAGCGACCGGTCCAAAGATACGAGTACCTTGAGGGGTCTTGTCATCACGGATAATTACGGCCGCATTTTCGTCAAATTTGATGTATGAACCATCGGCACGATGAACACCAGACTTAGTACGAACAATAACAGCTTTAACGACATCATGAGCTTTGACAACACCACCGGGTGTTGCTTGTTTAACCGTAGCAACGATGATATCACCAATATTAGCAGTCTTGCGACCAGAACCACCTAAAACCTTAATAGTAAGGATTTCACGGGCACCGGAGTTGTCAGCAACTTTTAAACGACTTTCTTGTTGGATCACAGTAAGTGTCCTCCCTTCATGTAATTTTATTCAGCTAATAAACTAGATAATAACAGCTTTTTGAACAACTTCAATTAAGCGGAAACGCTTTGTAGCTGAAAGAGGACGAGTTTCCATGATCTTAACGATATCGCCAGTCTTGGCTTCATTGTTTTCATCATGAGCCTTGAATTTCTTTGAATAACGAACACGCTTGCCGTAAACCGGATGGTTCTTGTAAGTTTCGACAATGACAACGATGGTTTTGTCCATCTTATCTGAAACAACGCGTCCTTGGATCACCTTACGGCTGTTACGAGTATCTTCACTCATTCGTGATTGCCTCCTTTATACTCTACTTGTTTAACTCTTGTTCACGCAACGCAGTTTTAATACGCGCGATATTCTTACGAACTTGTTTTAAACGAGCGGTGTTTTCAAGCTGACCAGTGGCCAATTGAAAACGCAAGTTGAAAAGTTCGTCTTTGTAAGACTTTTCTTTTTCGAGCATTTCAGCAGTGGACAATGCTTTAATTTCCTTAGCCTTCATCTGATTCGCCACCTACTTCCTCACGCTTAACAATCTTAGTTTTTACAGGTAACTTAGTGCCGGCCAAGCGTAAAGCTTCGCGAGCAACTTCTTCGGAAACGCCACCGACTTCAAACATAACCTTGTTACGTTTTACTGGGGCAACCCAACCTGCAGGAGTACCTTTCCCATTACCCATCCGCACACCAACACCTTTTTCAGTGTAGGATTTGTGAGGGAAAATCTTAATCCATACCTTACCGCCACGCTTCATGTAACGGTTCATAGCAACACGGGCAGCTTCAATCTGCCGGTTACTAATCCAGTGTGATTCGAGTGTTTGTAAACCGAATTCACCAAAAGCAACTGTTTTACCGCCCTTAGCTTCACCGCGCATTTTACCACGGTGAACACGACGATACTTAACCCGTTTAGGTACAAGCATGTTTATTTTCCTCCTTTAGCTGCAGATTTCTTTTCTGGCAAGATTTCGCCACGGTAGATCCATGTCTTAACACCGAGCTTACCATAAGTAGTCATGGCTTCAACCCATGAATAATCAATGTCAGCACGGAGCGTATGCAATGGAACAGTACCGTCTGAGTATGCTTCAACACGTGACATGTCGGCACCGTTTAAACGGCCGGCAACTTGTGTCTTAATACCCTTAGCGCCTGAACGCATAGTGCGTTGCATAGCACCACGCATTGCACGACGGAATGCCACACGGCCTTCCAATTGACGTGCAATACTTTCACCAACTAATTTAGCATCTAAATCAGGTTTCTTGATTTCGATGATGTTGATGTGTACTCGTTTACCAGTTAAGTTGTTCAATTCTTTACGAAGTGCTTCTACTTCAGAACCACCCTTACCGATAACCATCCCTGGTTTTGCGGTATGGATTGAAATGTTCACGCGATTTGCAGCGCGTTCGATTTCAACGGTGGAGACGGAAGCGTCGGCAAGTCGTGTTTCAATATACTTGCGGATACGTAAATCTTCGTTTAAGTAAGCAGCAAAATCTTTTTCAGCATACCATTTTGCTTCCCAGTCGCGAATGATTCCGACACGTAATCCGGTTGGATTTACTTTTTGACCCACGCGTTATTCCCTCCTATTTTTCAGTAACTGTGATCGTAATGTGGCTAGTCCGCTTGTTGATTGGTGAAGCAGAACCTTTGGCACGAGGACGGAACCGTTTTAAGGTTGGTCCTTCATTTACGAAGGCTTCGCTTACGACCAAATCTTCACGATCTAAGTCAAAGTTATTTTCAGCGTTAGCAACTGCTGAAAGCAATACCTTTTCAACTACTGGAGAAGCACCCCGTGGAGTGAACTTCAAAATTGCTAAGGCTTCGGCAACGCTTTTACCTCTGATAAGATCGACAACTAGGCGGACCTTACGAGCGGCGATACGAACAGTTTTTGCAGTTGCACGTGCAGATGTTACTTGTTCAGCCATTCTTTATATCCTCCTAACTATTACTTCGTTGTCTTATCGTCTGTACCATGACCATGGAATGTCCGTGTAGGTACAAATTCACCTAACTTGTGACCGACCATATCGTCTTGGATGTAAACTGGGACATGCTTGCGCCCATCATAAACAGCGATAGTGTACCCAATGAAACTTGGGAAAATTGTTGAACGACGTGACCACGTCTTGATGACAGATTTCTTGTCAGAATCAGATTGTGCATCGATTTTCTTTAAAAGATGCGCATCTGCGAAAGGTCCCTTCTTTAAACTACGACCCATCGTGTGACCTCCTCTCGAGAACTACAGTAATTAGAATTTTTAGTGTTTGCCTGGACGACGACCACGAACGATAAGCTTGTTTGAACGAGCCTTCTTGTTCCGCGTCTTCTTACCAAGAGTCTTCTTACCCCATGGTGACATAGGAGATGGATGACCGATTGGCGCTTTACCTTCACCACCACCATGAGGGTGATCGTTAGGGTTCATTACAGACCCACGAACTGTTGGACGCTTACCTTGCCAACGAGTACGACCGGCTTTACCTGAGTTGATCAATTCGTGTTGTTCATTACCAACAGTACCAATAGTGGCACGGCTAGTTAAAAGAACTAAGCGAACTTCACCAGATGACAAACGTACGATCGCGTACTTGCCTTCTTTACCAAGTAATTGCGCTGAGGTACCAGCTGAACGAGCTAATTGACCACCTTTACCAGGCTTCAATTCGATGTTGTGGATCACAGTACCAACTGGAATGTTAGTTAATGGTAATGCGTTACCAACCTTGATGTCGGCTTCGGCACCTGATTGAACTTGCATCCCAACTTCCAAACCTTTTGGTGCTAAAATATATGATTTCACACCGTCAGCGTAAACTAATAAAGCGATGTTAGCTGTCCGGTTAGGATCATATTCGATTGCTTTAACGGTTGCTGGAAGTTCATCCTTAATCCGCTTAAAGTCAACCAAACGGTATTGTTGCTTATGACCGCCACCACGATGACGAACAGTGATGTGACCATAACTGTTACGGCCGGCAGTGTGACTTTGTGAGTCTAATAATGACTTTTCTGGTTTAGTCTTAGTAATTTCGGCGAAATCAGAACCAGTCATATTACGACGGCCGTTAGTGGTTGGTTTATACTTCTTAATACCCACTAGAGTTACCTCCTAAATTAGATTTATTGTTGATCGTCGTTGAACAACTTAATTTCGTTAGAATCAGAACTTAAGGTAACAATAGCCTTACGACGCTTCTTAGTGTAGCCGGCGTAACGACCTTGACGCTTAAATTTCCCTTTAACGTTCATAACGTTAACTTTAACGACTTTAACATCGAAGATTTCTTCGATAGCTTTTTTAACTTGTGTTTTTGTTGCCTGTACGTTGACATCAAATGTATAGCGCTTGTCGTCCAAGTCAGCCATAGATGCTTCAGTAACTACAGGACGTAAAATTACATCGCGTGCTTCCATTATGCGAGCGCCTCCCCTAATTGATCGAGGGCTTTTTGGGTAACGACTAATTTGTCACTGTTAGCAACATCTAAGACGTTAACACCTTTGGCTTTAAGGATCTTAACATTTGGTAAGTTACGACCTGCCAAAGCAGCCTTTTCGTTGTCCTCTTCAACCAAAACAAGAGTCTTGGTGTCTACATTGAGGTTGTTTAATACGTTAGCAAATTCTTTCGTCTTAGGTGCGTCGAAAGCTAAAGTTTCAACGGCAACTAAGCTGTTGTCTGCAACCTTTTGTGAAAGGACAGACTTAAGAGCTAAGCGCATAACCTTCTTAGGTAATTTATAGCTGTAAGAGCGAGGAGTTGGTCCGAAGACAATCCCACCTTTACGCCATTGTGGTGAACGGATAGAACCTTGACGCGCACGACCGGTACCCTTTTGACGCCATGGTTTACGACCACCACCGCGACGAGCACTACGGTTCTTAACTGCGTGAGTTCCTTGACGCATTGATGCACGTTGCATCAAGATGGCATCAAAAACCACGTTTTCGTTAGGTTCAATCCCAAAGATTGCGTCGTTTAAAGTAACGTCACCATTTTGCGTACCGTCTTGTTTGTATAATGCTACGCTAGTCATGTATTATGTCCTCCTTTCTTATTTACTCTTTACTGATGTTTTAATCGTAACGAATGATTTGTTTGCGCCAGGGACATTACCCTTAATTAATAAGACGTTGTTTTCAACGTCGGCACGAACAACCGTTAAGTTTTGCATCGTCCGTTGGTGATTACCCATCCGGCCTGGTAATTTCTTACCTTTGAAGACCCGGTTGATAATGGCACCTAATGAACCAGGACGACGATGGTAACGAGAACCATGGGCCATAGGGCCACGGCTTTGACCATCTTTATGGATATTACCTTGGTAACCATGACCTTTAGTGATACCCGTAACGTCAACGGCGTCGCCGGCTGCAAAGATATCAGCCTTGACTTCGTCACCTACTGTGTAATCTCCAAGCTCAACATTACGAATTTCACGAATGAAGCGCTTAGGAGTCGTTTTTGCTTTTGCTGCATGACCTTGAGCAGGTTTGTTCGTCAAGACTTCACGCATGTCATCGACACCTAATTGGATTGCTTCGTAACCGTCGTTTTCGACAGTCTTAACTTGCAACACCGTGTTAGGTTGAGTTTCGATAACAGTAACTGGGATTAATTCGCCAGCTTCAGTGAAGACTTGCGTCATTCCTACCTTTTTCCCTAAGATTCCTTTAGTGGTCATGAGTACACCTCCAATTAATTGATTTTATTTTTGTAAATTAAAGCTTGATTTCAATATCTACACCGCTAGGCAAGTCTAACTTCATTAATGAGTCGACCGTCTTAGGCGTTGGGTTAACGATATCGATTAACCGCTTGTGAGTCCGCATTTCGAATTGTTCGCGTGACTTCTTGAACTTATGTGGTGAACGGAGAACCGTGTACACAGTACGTTCAGTAGGCAATGGAATTGGACCTGAAATAGTAGCACCAGTTCTCTTTGCCGTTTCAACAATCTTGTCAGCAGATTGATCAAGAATACGGTGTTCGTATGCCTTTAAGCGAATACGAATTTTTTGCTTTGCCATTGTTGTGACCTCCTTCGTCTATTTTGAAAATAAGACTAGCTCCGTGAAAATTACCGCCACGTCCCATGACAATGTGGCCGGGCGTGTCGCAACCTTTCACATCAAAGCTAACTACGACTACTTGATGTCGGGGGGATACACTTATCCCCTTCTAAATACCAAGCACAATCTATAATAACTGAAAAGCTTTGTAATAGCAAGTGCTCTCGCACTTTTTTCAAACCATCGTTGTAAACCGTGTTACCTTTTTTGAACCAGCATCAATAAATGTAACATAAATCTGGTGAAAATAGTAGGCCTTTTAAGCTTTTATTTTCAGATTTAGCTTTTCGCGTTACATCTTTGCCTACTCGTCATTTGTCAATTGAACTACTGTGACCCTCTATGGCCAATTGGCGCAAAGACTAATTAGTAATATGGCACGACAACATTAAGCATAATACGCGCGTTTTTCTACAATTGCAAGTCGTTACACATTTTTAATTCAAAATCTTGGGATTGATTTAATTGCAGCCATAGTCCGCCTCCAGCCAGAAATGGGCACGCCGTGGTGCAGACCTGAAGCCAAAAAGCGGTCTTCAGGGCGGTTGGGTGCCTGGCATAGCCCACCAGTCGCCCAACTCGGCACATGTTCTAAGCGGCCACAAAACACCCGCTAAGAACATCGACACGGCGCGACCATTTCTGGCTTCCGGCTTTTTGCTATTTAAATGTAATCTACTACTTCCATACTTAGCAACTTCGTGTATCTTGATTCAACAATAATGCCAATCATGTTTGGCAGGCTAACAGCTACTATTCGCATAGGTAGTTTACATTGAATAATCCGTCAATTGTTAGGTGGACGGATTGTTATTCTCTGTAATGGCCGTTCTGTGACAATTCTTTAAAAGATGATCTTCATTACGTCATTCGTGCTATGCTTAACTATGCGAGATTAAAAACACAGTCTGGTTGGTAGTCCAGACGCAGCCTCCGCTGTCAGTAACCTGCCTTCCTTGGTTGTCCTTATTTCGTAACGAAATTTAAGGGAGGTGTTAGTTTGATCAACCGATGCAAACTAACAGTATTTTTTGATCAACCATTTTACCGGGGTGTCTTTGAAGTCACCACCGCCAACAAGTTACAGGTTGCCAGAGTCACTTTTGGCACGCAACCACCAACTATGGCACAGCTACAATGGTTGATTACCAATCGGTGGCTAACGCTCCACTGGACCCAGCCAACGACACTTGACTATTCAATAGAATGTCAAAGTTGGCAAGTTAAATTAAAACACGCGCACCGTGAAGTCAAGCGTCGGGAAAATTCCCGACCAGCGCAAACCGTTTTATAATTGGCGCATCAACAAAACTTACGTGAAAAAAAGCAGCGTCGAAAACTACAACGCCAAACCCATCAAGCCGAAGTTCGTTTGAAACGCCGCGCCAAACATTTAGCCAAGCACCGCGGTCATTAGTGGTAGTGTTAGCCGAGTATCATCGAAATACCGCAAACGCTGCTAGTAATCCGCAATGATTACTAGCGGCGTTTTTGGCACTTGCGTCCATAACTGACAATGCTACGCTAACCCGCGCTGACTGCCTGAATAGTGCTTATGTAGCTAGAACTCACTTATGCAGTTTAAACGGCTTAAAAGGCCGATTTACAAGGCTTCCGTTCAAATATATACAGTAGTGAACCGAAGAATATTCATAACTACGGTTAATTTACACATAAACAATGTTATATAGGCGTGATTTGAGGTCATATTCAGTTTTAAAACGAATAACTATTCATTTAAAATGATTAAAGCGGATTGTCATTCTACGCTAACATATGACAGGAGTATTGCTATCCCCATCTGCCCTAACTATGTTATGGTAGATTGTAAAATTAATCCGAACGCTGTTCGGACAAAAAAGATCAGCTTC
>NZ_AYGX02000112.1 GCF_000498955.2 Lactiplantibacillus fabifermentans DSM 21115
TTTTCTCCACGAGTACCTGTTGCATACGCAAGAAACAATCTGATTCCACATCCAGGGCAACTCCAACGGTTATAGCCGAACTTAACATGTGTCACTTTATCGTAGCCACACTGTGGACACATAAATTCAGCTTTGACCATCTCACCATTTTGGGGCATACTTGCCGGAATGAGCTCAGGCTCGGTATTAGCATCCTTAACTAGTCCATTTGAATCTTCCGGAGTAAACATATGTTTTTCTTCACGACCAGTGCTCAATTCATCATCACGGCCAGTAGCCAGCTGATGTGACTTAAAAACTTCCTCAAAGCTCAATTCACGAGTTGCTTCAACTGTTACGGTCAAATCATTGTTTTCAATCTTTAATTTCATAATTACTTTCCGTCCTCTTTGGTTGGCTTTTTATTTGCTTCGGCATGTTGCTTCATTCGCCGGTGTTTCCGTTTAATCGTTGAACGCTTCTTAGTGTGTTTAGGCATGTTAGTCCTCCGTAATGTAGTATTTGTTTTCGTCAATCGCACGAATACGATTATCCAGCCAACTGTTATTGTGCTTTAGCTCCCGAGACGTCCTAGTTTTACCCTGCTCGCCTTCCATGACTAATTTAATGGCATTATACTGGGTACGCGTAATCTCCGTGTAATCGCCTGATACGGCCTTAATTCCAGGCATCTTATGCAGGTTAGCTAGTTTGCTCGGTGGCACGTTAGCCATGCTGCCATATCTTGCTTCTAGCTTATGAATGATTTCCAGTTCTTTAGGCCAATTTTTGCTCGCCATAGGCTAACTTCCTTTTGATTCTAATTTAGCCAAACGA
>NZ_AYGX02000113.1:0-556 GCF_000498955.2 Lactiplantibacillus fabifermentans DSM 21115
AAGCTGATCTTTTTTGTCCGAACAGCGTTCGGATTAATTTTACAATCTACCGTTTAACTATCACTACTAATATGAAAGCGATTGTAACGGGTTTCTTCTATATTAATAGTTAATTTATTTACCGACAACCGGTGACCGCATAATACCACGCACCAGCATTCACTTGACGCTCACGTATGACACACACTTTGGGGACTGAACAGTGTGCGCTACGTGAAGCGAAACAATCCAAGGCATAAAAAAGACCAGTCATCTGACTGGTCTTAAGTGGTTTAGTCGTTTATCGGGAAAACAGGATTTGAACCTGCGACCCCTACGTCCCGAACGTAGTGCTCTACCAAGCTGAGCTACTTCCCGTTAAAAGTTTAAACAAAAAGCCCTAGTTCTAAAAACTAAGACTGTTATAATCGATCGGGAAAACAGGATTCGAACCTGCGACCCCCTGGTCCCAAACCAGGTGCTCTACCAAGCTGAGCTATTTCCCGATACACAATGCACCTAGTAGGAGTCGAACCTACAACCTTCTGATTCGTAGTCAGACACTCTATCCAATTGC
>NZ_AYGX02000113.1:650-21316 GCF_000498955.2 Lactiplantibacillus fabifermentans DSM 21115
ATTAAAAGCGGAAGACGGGATTCGAACCCGCGACCCCCACCATGGCAAGGTGATGTTCTACCACTGAACTACTTCCGCAAATGTAATATTAAGTTGTAAATGCCGACTAGAGGATTCGAACCTCCGACCTCCTCATTACTAGTGAGATGCTCTGCCAACTGAGCTAAGTCGGCATGTGCGGGTGAAGGGACTCGAACCCCCACGTCGTAAGACACTAGAACCTAAATCTAGCGCGTCTGCCAGTTCCGCCACACCCGCATGATTATTAATCAATCATGCCTGTTGTCGGTGCTAACAGTTCTTACTCTGATGCCGTGACAACTATTTAACTTTAACATCCGGTTGAATAATTGTCAACATTTTTTTAAATTTCTTGGATAAATATACTTTTTGAACGCATATTTTCCGACAAGAAATATTATAGCACGCGGTAGAAAATTAGCAAACCCTATTTTGCAAAAAAGTTGCATTTTTTCATATTTTCGCTCAACAATCCGTTAACAAACGCCGATATATCAGCATTTTTCACCATAAAGTTAATTAAGAAAAACTTTTCAAAAAGTCCAGTGAAACCACCTGAAAGCCTGAATTATCCATCAATATCCGCAAAATAAACGTCCTTGCTAGCAATTATTAATTCATTACGACCTAAATATTAGCGCGATTTTGATATGAATACGGACAATATTTATGCAACAACTGCCGAATAAAAAAGACCGCCACCCGAAAGTGACGATCTAGTTAGCTCATTAAGCTTGTTTTTCAATTTTAGTCTTGCCGTGCATGTAAGGAACTAAGACATCGGGAATCGTAATCGTCCCATCTTCGTTTTGGTAGTTTTCCATAATGGCAGCGACCGTCCGACCAACGGCTAACCCACTCCCGTTTAATGTGTGAACAAATTGAAGCTTGCCATCATCATCACGGTATTGGATATGCGCGCGACGAGCTTGGAAATCGGTACAGTTTGAACAACTTGAGATTTCACGGTACTTGTTTTGTTCTGGGAACCAAACTTCCAAGTCATGCGTCATGGCCGCCGTAAAGCTCATATCGCCAGTCGTTAACGTAATCACGTGGTAAGCTAAGCCCAATTTTTTCAACAATGATTCCGCATTGTTGGTCAACTTTTCAAGTTCATCCCATGAATCTTCCGGCTTCGTGAACTTAACCATTTCAACCTTATTGAATTGGTGTAAACGAATCAAGCCTTTCGTATCACGACCGGCGCTCCCGGCTTCTTCCCGGAACGCTGGTGATAACGCGGTGAAGTAAAACGGTAACTTTTCAGCGGGGATGACTTCATCACGATAGTAGTTCACCAATGGGACTTCCGCCGTTGGAATCAAGCTCAAGTCTTGTGTCGTAATGCGGAAGGCATCGTCTTTGAACTTAGGGAATTGGCCAGTCCCGTACATGGATTCGTCAGTAACCATGTATGGTGGTAAGACTTCGGTATAGCCTTCTGCTTCATGTTGGTCTAAGAAGAAGTTATAAACGGCCCGTTCCAATTTGGCGCCATCACCGACATAGTATAAGAAACGACTACCAGAAACCTTGGCCCCACGTTCGAAGTCCAAGATACCTAAATCTTCACCGAGTTCCCAGTGGGCTTTTGGTTCGAAGTCGAACTTGCGAATATCGCCAACTCGGCGTAATTCAATGGCGTCTTCTTCCTTTAAGCTAACCGGAACATCCGGATTCGGAATATTTGGCAAATGCGCGGCTAAGTCGTGCACTTTGGTTTCAGCTTGACGACGGTCTTCATCCAATTTTTTGATTTCAGCACTAACTTTTTGCATTTCAGTAATTTCAGCGCTGGCATCTTCCTTGTTGCGTTTCTTTTGTGAAATTTCACCAGAAACTTGGTTCCGGGTCGACTTCAATTGTTCACTCTTGGCAATCAAGTCACGGCGATTTTCATCCACTTTCAATAAATCATCGATGTCACTAGCCGCAACGCCACGGTGACCGAGTTGTTCTTTCACAAAATCTGGTTGTTGGCGAATCATCTTTAAATCTAACATTGTTTGGTTCCTCCTCGAATATTTAGATAAAAAAACAGTCTCTCATCCACAATTGGGACGAAGAGACTGCGATTCGCGGTACCACCCAAGTTCAGGATCAACATGATCCCACCCTTAAAACGGATAACGGCTCTGCCGTGCAGTATTACCTGCCCACATTGTCGCGCCGGAGTTTCGACATCCGGTTCACACCAACCACCGGTTCTCTGACTGTCTACTTAAAACGCGCCGTGTTTAATATCTGCTCTTACTATAAGGCAACTAGCTTAAACTAGCAACCTTTTCATCGATTAATTTGATAACTTCTTGCCGGGCAGCAGGGTCCGTCACGAAGTCCAACTTATCACCGTCGATTTGCATCTTAGGGCTGTGATCATAGTTGGCATACCAGTCATTGTAACGATCATTCAATGTTTGGTAGTAGTTATACAAATCGGGATCTTGGTCGATTTGTTCGAAAGAACGGCCCCGCTTCTTGATGCGTTGTAACATCGTATCAAACGAAATATTGATATGAATCAACAAATCAGGACTCTTTTGATGCTCAGCTTCTGGCAATTCTTGCATCATGTTATTTAATAATGAGTCGTAAATATCGACTTCGGTACTCGTCGCGCGACCCAAGTCACCATTTAAATGGAATAATAATGAATCTTCAAAAATGGAGCGATCTAAAACATCTAAGTCATTGGCAAAAGCGGACTTAATACTGTCCAAGCGTTTGTTCAAAAAGTAGATTTGTAATAAGAAAGCATATTTCTTCGGGTCCTTATAAAATAACGGCAAAATAGGATTGTCATCGACAGATTCATAAAACGCTTGTGACCCAAAATGGTCCGCTACTAATTGCGTTAAACTGGTCTTTCCGGCACCGATAGTTCCTGACATAACAAGCATGGGGCGTCTCTCCTTTATTTACGTACAAAGTTTCTCTGCGTTAAAAGCAACACTACATATTGTACGCACCCCTCGCCTAAAATGCAATATCTGGTTATAAGAGATTTTCTCAACCACCATGAAAATTTCCCGGCCGCCAGCCATAATTCCAATTATATCAACGGTGGCTAATAGTCATTTCCAGCGACATTGACCCGCAATTTATGGGCAATCGGTAAAACATACTAAGATTGGCGCTTATAATTGCCGCTTCCGGTCAGTAGTAATTCCAGTCGCGTGACGACCGGTTCGAGCCAATAAAGGAGCCACCACTATGCATAAAAAATAGTGGTAGCTCCTTAGTCATACTGTTCAAATAATAAGTGTCATTAAGCGATGACGTCCCGGTACAAGAAACAGGTTAACTTGCTGGAGGCCAACGTTCAAAGACTGGCTGTCCCAGACTACTATGCTTCATTTCTAGCGGCGGTCAGTCTATAACGGCAAACAAACTAAACTATTTTTTAGCACTTTCGCGCGACTTTAATAGTGAAACGTATTGTTCCAAGGTTAAATTGTGTTTGGTCATGAATTCAGCGCTGGCTTTGCCGACGTAGCGGAAATGCCAGGACTCGTAATCAATCCCCGTCGACTTGGTGCCACTCTTCGTGAACCGTAAGACGAACCCGTAATCCGGCGCGTGTTTAATCAACCATTGTTGACCTTTAGCTTTATCCGATGATGATAATAACTGGCTGTCATGGCTGTCAAACCACTTCGTATTCATAATGTCAGCGGCCAAACCAGTTTGGTGTTCGCTGCCTCGTGGTACCGCCACATATTCTTTGGTTAATTTCAACGCTTGGGCGGCCGTCTTACCTTGTTGTTCATAGGTCGTGATGGACTGACTCCAAACTTCTTTTTGATAAGCCACGGAGCGATAACCAGAAACCAAGGTCGCCGGATAGCCAGCCTTTTTGGCCCCATTCAAGAAAGCGGTCAATGGCTTGACGACCGAGCTACGGACCGTAATGCCATCGACAGTTGATTTGCTAAATGTTAATTCATCGTGCTTATGCCACTTATTGACGACGATTAAATCACTATCGGTCGATTTAACGCCTTTAGGCAGTTCACTAATCAATTTTTGGCGCTTAGTTTGCGTCTTCGTCGTACTTTGACTACTACTAGCGCTACTCTTGTTAGTCGCTGAGGATGTCGAGCACCCACTGAGCACCCCGACCAAACTAACTAGGGCTAAACCTTTTAAAACTGTACTCTTCAACATTTTTCTCTCTCTGCCTTTCGGGTTTTAGCGTAGCATAATTACTTAACTGAATTAAAACTCCCAGCCATTCTTGGGGTTAATTTAAAACTTCTGTAATATCTACTAATTACTCTCATAACCAAATTAACATAAAAAGGCGATCAGCAACATGCCAATCACCTTTTTTCGGTCAATAATTAATCTAAATGTTCCTTAGACAAGTCCACTTGGTCCAATGGAATCATGTGGGTCTTATACCGAATCTTGTAATAGAAATACAAGATGATAAACAATGGAATACTCATGTAAGTGACCCCAATTGCTTGCCAATCAAGCGTCGCAAATGAATGTAAGTCTTGACCAACAATGACAATCAAACAAAGGGCAAACGCAAACCATGGCCCAAATGGGAACCATTTAGCATGGTACCGCAACTCACTGAGGTCATGACCTTGCGCCACAAAGGCCTTGCGGAAACGCAAATGGGAAATCGCAATCCCTAGCCAGGCGATAAACCCAGTCAACCCACTCGCTGAAACTAAGAAAATATAAATCCGTTCACCGAATAAGCTTGATAAGAACGTCAATAACCCAATGACGGTCGTTCCGAGCAATGCCATGATTGGAATGCCTCGGCGATTCGTCCGGCCAAACGTCTTAGGGGCATAACCTTGTAAGGATAAGGAATATAACATCCGCGTTGAAGCATACATCCCCGAGTTAGCGGCGGATAAGACGGACGTTAAAATAACGGCATTCATGACACTAGCCGCGGCGGCCAATCCAGCTCGTTTGAACACTAAGGTAAACGGACTAATGGCAATATCACTCGCGGATGACCCTAATAAGTCTTTTGACGTATAAGGAATAATCGCGGCGATGACAAAGATGGCTAAAATATAAAAGAGCAAGATCCGCCAGAAAACTTGTTTAATGGCAGCGGGAATACTCTTTTCGGGCGTTTCCGATTCACCAGCGGTAATCCCAATTAATTCGGTCCCTTGGAATGAAAAACCAGCGACGACAAAGACGCTCAGAATCGTTGGAATCCCACCAACAAATGGTGCTTTTTTGTAAGTAAAGTTACTTAAGCCGGTCGCGTGACCACCCATAATGCCGAAAATCGTTAAGACCCCGACTGCTAAGAAAATCAAAACGGTGACCACTTTAATTAGTGACAACCAGTATTCGGTTTCCCCGAACGAGCGGACAGACAACGCATTAATCGTAAAGATCAACACCAAAGCGACTAAGCTAAAGACCCAGCCAGGAACACTCGGCAACCAAAATTGCATGACAATCGCCGCAGTACTAATATCAACCGCTAAAGTAATCGCCCAGTTAAACCAATAATTCCAGCCCATCGCAAACCCTAGCGCTGGATCGACGAATTTCGTCGCGTACGTTGAAAACGAGCCAGAAACGGGCAAATAAGTCGCCATTTCCCCTAAACTCGTCATCAGGAAATAAACCATAATCCCAATCCCGACATAGGCCATTAGTGCGCCACCAGGGCCGGCGGTTGAGATAGCGGAGCCGGAAGCGACAAATAAGCCGGTCCCAATACTCCCACCTAGTGCAATCATGGATAAGTGGCGCGTCTTTAGTTCGCGCTTCACTTCATGATGTTCTTGTTCTGCCATGCAGAAACCCTCCAAAAAATCGATTTATATCTAAAAGTGTTCACACCGATTCAGGTAAGAATTAACCAAACAAAAATAAAAAGTCCTTTTGCAAACTGCGCAAAAAGACTTCATCAGATTGATTGACTAAGCTGATTTCATCGTCGATAGCGCCCCGCAGCCTATTAATGACTGCGACAGTCCTTGATTTATTCAACCAAGGCCCAACAGATTAGGTGGTCCACCCGTTCCATTTCGGCGATTGCCCCTTTCATTAAGCGTCCACACCTGACCGGCTCAGCTCAACTACTCTTGTTAATCGCGTCCTCTTCTTTCGATATACTCAACCATTATACAAAACAGTCGTGGGTTTGACAACCAGTTAATTTCCGCTCGTCGTCACCCGGTTGTGCGCCGTGGGGTAGACCTTGGGCCAAAGAGCGGTCCCAAGGGCGCTTTTAAGCCCGGCCATAACCCATTGCCGGTCTTAAAAGACGACCCCCAAAACCCGCCGGAAAATCACCGGCCGATTTTGGCGACATGGCGCGCAACCGGGTGACGACGGGCTATACTGATTACTATTGCCATCAATCAATACTTGATAACAGCCATAACACCTAATTCGTACGATTTTTTGATTGCAATCAAAAGAGTTAGCAAGTCATCTCATGTAAAAAGACATCCGCCCATTATCGAATAATATTCCCATTTTTCAGGCAACCACAACAATATAAAGTTGCTCATCATTCATAAACACCAACGCAAGTAGTAACCAATATAAAATGGTGTGACCGGCAAAAATTGTCGTCACACCATTTTTATTTAAAAATCAATTTAGTTGTGGGTCAGCGGTAATGGAAGTCGCTGTGCAAGTGGTGTTAATGCCGGTGATTTTTCCGACATTTACAGCACCGGCATCTTTGAAGATTGACGGGTTGGACCAAGCTTCAAAGTGAGGTTCGAGACCGCTTTTTGGCTCGAACCGGTCGCCACAGCGGCTGGAATTACGGCCGACCCACAACGGCACTCTGCCATTATTTTAATAGAATTGGTCAGGTAACATGGTCTTGCCAAGGGCTTTGTTGTCGGCGTAATCGATTGGAATATCGACGATTACCGGACCATCAGTTGCAAAGGCTTCATCTAAGACGCCTTCCAAGTCAGCAGGCTTTTCAACGCGTAACCCTTTAGCACCGAAACTTTCGGCGTACTTCACAAAATCAACCGGGCCAAAATGAACCGCGGCATCTTCACCGTACTTCATTTCTTCTTGGAACTTCACCATATCGTAAGTCCCATCGTTCCAAATCAAGTGCACGATGTTTAAGTTCATCCGCACGGCCGTTTCAAGTTCTTGGGCGGAGAATAAGAAGCCGCCATCACCAGAAACTGAAACGATTTGGGTGTTAGGCCGCACTAAGGCAGCCCCAATCGCCCATGGTAACGCCACACCGAGCGTTTGCATCCCGTTACTGAATAACAAGTGGCGGGGTTCATAACTGCGGAAATGCCGGGCCATCCAAATATAATGGCTGCCGACATCGACCGTGACCGTCATGTCATCACTGACCCGTTGTTGTAAAGCGGAAATAACGGATAACGGGTGATTTAAGGTCGCGCTACCATCTATGTTAGGCACGAAATCACGGGTCTGGAGGCGTACTTGTAAGTCTTTCAAGTACGCTTTCGAATCGTCGCTAATGTCATAACCATTCATATATGGTAATAAGAAGTCTAAAGTTTGCGCAATATCACCGACTAATTCCGTTTCTGGTTGGAAGTTGTGGTCGATTTCGGCCCGCATGTCGTCGATGACCACAATCCGGGACTTGCCTTCCGCATTCCAGTTACGCGGTTCGTATTCGATGGGATCATAACCAACCGCAATCACTAGGTCCGACTTTTTGAGTAACATATCGCCGGGTTGGTTCCGGAATAACCCGACCCGACCGAAGAAATGTTGGGCTTCTAGCTTACGCGAAATGACCCCCGCCGCTTGGAACGTTTCGACAACGGGCAAATTGGCCGCGGTGACTAAATTACGAATGGCTTTCGTCACTTCGGGCGATGAGGCGCGCATCCCCACTAATAAGACGGGTAATTTCGCCGCTTTGATTTTTTGTGCTAACAACGTCGTTTCAACCGGACTAGCAGGTCCTAATTTGGGGGCTTGCATCGGTGTGATAACTGGCGTGCGCACAACCGAATCGGTCACATCTTGGGGAATGCTGACAAAACTGGCCCCTTGCTTAGCAGCGGTCGCTTCTTGATACGCGTTAGCAATAACTTCTGAAATATTTTCTGGTTCTTGCACTTCCGCGCTGTACTTCGTAATTGGTTTGAATAACGCCGCATTATTCATGCTTTGATGCGTTAACCGCAACAAATCCGCGCGTTGGACTTGTCCTGAAATGGCTAAGACGGGGTCGCCTTCAGCGGTGGCAGTCACTAAGCCGGTCGCTAAGTTACTAGCCCCCGGACCAGATGTCGTTAACACGACGCCCGGTTTCCCGGTAATCCGGCCAATCCCCGCCGCAATGAAGGCGGCATTTTGCTCGTGACGAGTCACAACCATTTGCGGACTCTTTGGATTAACGGGATGTTCTAAACGTTCGAAAACCCGGTCGATTTTGGCGCCCGGAATCCCAAAAACATATTTAACATCATGGTTTGCAAGACTGTCGACAATTGCGTCGGCACCGTAGTACTTTTTATCTGCCATTTTTTATTTAACTCCTATTTGTGAAAAGTAATGTTAGAATAACATAGAAATCGCTGTAATAACAGCGTTTCACCACTTGTGAAAAAAGTTCATAACAGTTAATTCTAGTCAACGATGGCAAAAGCCTGCCAAGCTAGCGATCGTTATCGAAAACGCATACAATTACTAGTAAGTTTGTAGGTCTACTCACTTATCGGCTCGCATCCGAGTCAAAATTTGATTTAATTCGTCCATTTTATCATCAGATTGATTATTCCAATTTAAAACCGGAATTTGTGGGACCGCCAAAAGTTCCTTGATCAACGTGGCAATTTTTTGGCCACCTAAAAAGTCCAACCACAATTTATCAGCTTGTGAAAAAATCGCATTAACAACTTTGGTCCCTTCATCAGCGACGGGTTCAACATCCTTGAAGGCTTGGTCAAAATAGCCGTGATTTGGAAATGTCTGTAACGGACCTTCAATCGCTAGGACCACATCTTTAATCGTAATTGCTTCTGGCGAACGTGCTAACTGCACGCCGCCGTTGTTACCACTTGTCGAGGCCACTAAATTCGCCACCACGAGTTTGCGAATAATTTTGCGCATGTACGTCGCCGAACCGCCAATCCGATCGTGAATCACATCCGCGGTGAGCGGCATATCCGGCCGTTGCGTCGCCAACAACACTAAAACACAGGCGGCTTGTTCAAATGATTTTGCGAGTTGCACGACTTTCATCCCCTTCAGACGCCAAACACTCATAAAATAATTCCGTTTGACCAGCGCCAAATTGGGCGTAAGCGGGATGAGTGACCGCGTCATATTGCCGAAATCCGGCATGTTCTAAAATAATTTTGGAAGCAGTATTCGGCGCTAAACAACTCGCCGTTAACCGATGTAATTGTAATTCGTCAAACGCGTATTGTTGAATCCGATGCACCGCAGCCGTCATAAAACCACGATGCCAATACGTCACATTCAATATATACCCGAGATCCATTTGTTTAACGGCGGGTTCACCGTACGCGTTCATGCGTTCATACAAGCCAACACTGCCAATGACTTTACCAGTGCTCGGCAATTCCAACGCAAACACCCCTGGCAGCCCTAATTGTCGTTTCAATAAAAACTGGGCTTCGACTAAGTTGTTGGCCGGCGTAAAGCCCGCATTGGCCGCAATCTCATGGTTTTTGACCAATTCATAATAATCGGCCGCATCGTCAGCCACAAATGGCCGTAATTTTACTTCTTCATTAGCGGCTGTTGCCGTTAACATCAACATCTTAATCCCACCCAACTTGCGTTATAATAGTTATGTTAACCATATCAATAGAGGTGATTGCATGCAAGTTATTCACGCAAATTTAGCGCGTCCTAACGCACATTTAACTGGTTTTTTACATTTTCCCGATGAAAATGCACATCAAACAACCCTCCCGGCAATCATTATTGTCCCTGGAGGCTCATATACCCACATTCCAACCGGTCAAGCGGAAACCTTGGCCATGGCGTTTGCTGGGCATGGTTACCAAGCTTTTTACTTAGAATATACCTTATTAGGCGACCAGCAACCGCTCGGCTTAGCCCCAGTCTTGGACTTAGGGGCCGCGGTCGCTTTACTGCGGCAGAATGCGACCGACTGGCATATTGACCCCGACCAAATTACGCCCGCCGGCTTCAGTGTCGGTGGCCATATCGTTGCCTTGTATAATGACTACTGGCATGATAAAGTCGCGCCTGAATTGAAGTTACCCGCAGCTGATTTGAAACCAGCCAGTGTGATTTTAGGCTACCCAGTCATTAATCCGCAATTGGGCTTTCCAAAAGACGCCGACACTTTGGCGACTTGGTCGAAAACACCGGCTGATTTGGCGGCGGATACCCATGTCAATGCGAATAATCGACCGACCTTCATCTGGGTCACCGCTGACGATCCCATTGTCCCAGTGCAAAACTCACTAGCCTATGCCACCGCTTTGGCTAATGCGGAGATTGAACAAGAAGTCCACATTTTCCAACACGGCCCGCACGGCTTAGCTTTAGCTAATGCGCAGACTGCCTGGAAACCAGATGCCAATCAGCCGCACGCGGCCCACTGGCTCACCTTAGCTTTAGAATGGCTCGCTAATAACCGACAAGCCTGAGGGTACCCAGCAAAAAACGTTCAGTAGCACCAGAAAGAATGCTGCTGAACGTTTTTTTCGGCTCATTTTGTGGCAACGTCCTTTTTTCAAGTAATCATCACAAAAAAATCTTACACTAAAAAAGACGTCCGCAGACGTCTTTTGCTTTTGTTTATAAATAGGACCGGTAGAACAAGCGCCATTGTAACAAATGTCGCGCATATAGTTGATAGACCCAGGCCATAATTTGCACCCAAACCCAGCCTAACAATACGGCCCCAATCGTATCGGTAGCGTAGTGGGCCTGCATATAGACCCGCGCAATCATGACGAGCAGTAACCAAACAATGGCCACCCATTTCACGATTTGCGCCATGCGATACGTTGGCAACTCCGGTACGATCAACACGATGACCACCGTCACGATTAAAAAGGTACCTAAGACGTGACCACTCGGATAACTATAACCCGTGTCACTTGCCAAATGGTCAATCGGCCGCGCGCGTGCCACGAGATGTTTGACAATTGTGCCTAACACATCGCCACCCGCTAACAAGACCAACGACCAAAAAGCCTGAATTTTATATTTGAAGCCGTACATGAGAAAAGCAAGTAACACCATCCAGAAAATATCTTTGGCCGGTGAAGCAATCCAAGAAATAATTTTATAAATAGCATCAAAAAAGCCATTATTATGAACACGAACTAGCGAAGACATGCCCGCGTCAAATAAATCAATTCCAATCGCCCCTTGCGCGACAAAGTAACTGAGGTATGCAAACAAGATCACACCAATGACAAACTTGACCGGCCGACTACGCGACTTATCGATCATCAAGACTAGAACCCCCATAAATTTTCAATTAATAAAATTATATCATAATCTGTCAGTTGACTAAACAAAACCCTAAATCACAGAACATTAAAAAAACGCAAAGAAAGCTTAATTTAATCACTACTTCTTTAAAAAACAGTTATGATTAAGCAGGAGTTAGGTTTTTGTGTGTCAAAAAGGTTACGTGAATATTGTTTTCGCGAGCCCAAAAAAATGCTAAACTATGTATAGTTTTTACATACCAATGGAGGAAATGTTCATGGAAGATATGCCAAGTCGTTCAGAAATGCACCAGGAAGCACCGAAGGGAAAAGGCCCCAAGGGGAACGGTCCCAAGAAGAAGCATCCTGTCCGCAACACGATTTTAATCATCATTGCGGTGTTATTCGTCGGGACGGCTGCCTTTGCCGCCCGCACGTATTTCAACGCTAAGAATGCGGCCAATACCGTTTATCAAAGTAGTGGGATTAAAAAGTCGCGGAACACCAGCGCCGCTTTAAATAGTAAGAAACCAATTTCAATTTTGTTATTGGGGACTGATACTGGGGCGTTAGGTCGGAATTACAAAGGCCGGACTGATACGCTTATCTTGGCAACGATTAATCCGAAGACCAAGACGACCACGTTAATGAGTTTACCGCGGGACTCGGAAGTTGCTGTTTCTGGTTTCGAACAAGATTTTCCAACGAAATTAAACGCCGCTTATGCTTATGGTAGTGCCGGGACCACGATTAAGACCGTCCAAAAATGGTTAAATGTACCAATTGACTACTACGCCTTGATCAACATGGGCGGGATGAAGAAAGTCGTTAACGAAATCGGCGGGGTTGATATTACCCCAATCCGGAGTTTCACTTATGCAGGCTACACGTTCACCAAAGGTCAAAAGACCCACATGGATGGCGCTAAAGCCCTCGCCTACTCGCGGATGCGTTACGATGATCCATTAGGTGACTACGGTCGTCAACAACGTCAACGTCAATTAATCACCACGATTATCGGTGAAAGCACGAACGCAACCAACTTGATCAAACAAGACTTTATGAAGTCAATTGCCAAGGAAACGCGGACCGACTTAACCTTTAGTGATTTGACCACCTTAGTTTCGAAGTATCGTGATGCCACTAAGAACGTGGTTTCTGACCATGCTCAAGGTACTGGGAAGATGATTTCAGGTCAATCCTTCGAAGTTATCTCACAAACCGAAAAGCAACGGGTTACCAACGTCTTACGGAAGTCCTTAGATCTTAAGGCAGCTAAGACCGGTGAAAAGTACGCTAACCAAAACTAATGCTAATAATTGATTTTAAAACGACTCATCTACGGATGGGTCGTTTTTTTCGTCGCTTGATGGGATTAACCAGTTGCCAGTGTTTACGCATAGCAACTGATTCTTAAACTAGCCACCACGACTCCCAGAATTACCGCCATCAGCCGACATCTCCTATTTATAATAATTAAGACTTTTGTGCCAAACTTGCCTCGGCACAAAAAAACGATTCGATAATTGGACTTATTCACCAATTATCAAATCGTCAATAATATTAAAATTTATTTCACTCAATCTTCATTCGTTGCCACTGTAAAATGCAAAAACTAATCAAGCGATTGAGAAGTTCCGCAATCAAGAACCCTAGCGCAATCGCCCCCGTAATCATGACGACTTGTAAGGTAAAGCCCATCGCGGTCACATATTTGCCTAACGCAAAATTGCGGACCATTTGATACGCCTGACTCCCCGGCACAAATGACACTAAACTCGGGATGTTAAAGATAATCGACGGCATCTTCTTATAATGCGCAGCGACATTGCTCAAGACGCCAATGCCCACCGAACCCACAAAGCTCCCTAATACGACCCCGCCATCGAAAACTTGCACGATTAAATAAAAGCCCCACGTTAAGGTGCCAATCCAACCGGCAATATTTAAGGCGCGGCGGGGAATATTAATAATTAGGCCAAATCCCAAGACAGCGACATAGGCTAATAATAATTGACCAATCGTATCCATGTGACGCCTCCCTTAAAAGATTGAAATGACCACGGCAATGCCAAAGCCTAGCGCAGCCGCACTGATCAAGGCTTCCACCGCGCGCGCCGGCCCACTGACAAAGTTACCGGCCAAGATGTCGCGAACCGCATTGGTTAACGGCACCCCCGGCACTAACGGCATCAACGCCCCAATAATAATATCGTTAATATTAGTCCCCCAACCGACTTGGTAAGCCCACTCGGCCGCAAAACCAATGAATAAGGCGGCCACCAATTCACTTAAAAATTTAATTTTTAAATAGCGATTCAATAAATAAAATACTAAGTATCCCAAAGTTCCAATAATAATCGTGGGCCACGTATTAATCGTCTCATGCCGAAACATAATCATTAACGGGCCACTAACTAAGGCCGCCCCCACGAGCTGCAGCCACAGTGGAAATGACCGCGACGCTCCGTCAAGCTCCCCCAGTTGCGCGTATAACGTCGGCAAATCAATTTGCTGGTCCGCAAACGTCCGTGAAAGTTGATTCACTTGCGCTACTTTTTCCAAATCAATCGTGCGTTTATTGACGGACGCAATCTGCGTCGCATTGCGCCCTGATATTGACATCATTACGCCGGTAATCGTCACGTAAGTATTGGCTTGAATGACCCCCGCATTTTGTGCGATGCGGATCATTGTATCATCGACCCGCGAAATTTCTGAGCCATTCTCCACCATTATTTTGCCGGCTCGTAAGCAAGTGGCAATAATTAATTCATCCGTGGTCATGCCTGAGACCCCCGTTCATCTAATTGTCATAGCTTAACTTTAAGCCTTTCATCGAATTTGGCAACCCCGTTTTATGAAAAAATGACACGAAAAAACCGGTAACTGAAGTTTCCTTCAATCACCGGTTCGAAGTATCTTTGATTGCTCAAAGATTAGCCATTTAAGCTGTTAATTAGTCTTTAGTAACGTTAACTGCTTGTGGGCCACGATCGCTTTCTTCAACGTCGAATGCTACAGCTTGGCCTTCTTCAAGAGTCTTGAAGCCGTCTTCTTGGATAGCTGAGAAATGTACGAATACATCGCTACCGTTTTCGCGAGTGATAAAACCAAAACCTTTATCGGCGTTAAACCATTTAACTGTTCCATGTTCCATAATAAAAAATCCTCCTAGTGCTTTTTGCACATATAAATTAATGTAAATCATGATTCGGTGCAAATGGGGATAGTTTATTGAAACGATCTGACCAAAATTACCTAACCAAGCTACATGAGTAATTGTAGCATACTGTTTTCGAAAAAGGTAGTTAATCCCGTGGTTTTTCTAAAATTCTTTATCTCCACATAAATAAAACAGAATATCTAGCGCGCTAATGAAAGCGAAGTTCGTCACGGGCTGAATTTTTCTGTTAGTTTACAAACACATTATGCGAAGCCTTGTAGCTAACCGGAATTTGTTGGGAAGTTCCCTTTACTTGGACCGTTACCGGCCCTTCGAAAGGATCGTGTTTAACGACAGTGACTTCTTGGCCAATTTCCAATTGAATGTCATGCAAATACAGTAATAAGTCGTGATTATCGATAAAGCGTTCAATCGTAATTTCACTACCATCTTCCGTATCAGCCAACGTCGTGTGACTGTCTTCTTGATAGTGGCCGTCTTTATCAGGAATCGCGCCACCGTGTGGACAGTGCGTCGGATTACCGAGGAAGCTTTCCAAAGAATCCACTAACCGTTCACTCGTAACGTGTTCCAAAACTTCCGCTTCCGTATGCACGTCGGGTAAATCATAGTTTAACTTATCAACTAAGAAATCTTCCCAAATCCGGTGTTTGCGGACTAAAGTTTCCGCATAGCGGATCCCTTTTTTTGTCAACGAAATCCCCGCATATGGGGTGTGCTTAGCGAGCCCTTCTTGTACTAACTTACCAACCATTTCTGTCACAGAACCGGCTGCGATATCCAAGCTCAGGGCTATTTGCTTATTGGATACCTTTTTCTTCGTACCACCAAGTTCGAAAATAATTTTTAAGTAATCTTCCTTCATGGGGGTCATGAATATGCTTCACCTCAACTAAAATTTATCTTTCATATGCCTAATGTTTAATCTAACCATTTTACTACAATTAACAAACTTTCGCTACTAATTAGTAAGTAGCCACGCCTCACAAAGTTTTGAAAAAGCCAGTCAATCGTGTCATAATTAAATTGTAGCGCAAACCAACGATTTTGGTTTACACCGGCATAAAATTATTTTTCGGGACCGTGTTTTTTAAACTAAGGAGGAACCGCATCGTGAATGATGATGCTCAATTATCAATTACCCAACTCAATGATAGTTTGCAACGGAAAGCTGTTGAAGACTTTGCTAAGTTTTATCAACGTCTTTTTGATGCGAACAATCTCGAAATCATGTCCGACTTTGAAGTCGTAAACTTCATGACTGACATCAACGAACATTTGAACTTGGGGCATTACATGACTAAGGACCAACGTTTAGCCGACAGTATTAATTTTTCGTACGCCGATTATCTTGCATTAATCGACAACTTGGATCAAAAATACTTCGAAAGTGGGAATCCCGCTTTAAGTTGGAATGACTGGTACGATCGTCACTTCACTGCCATCGCTAATTCTTAATTGAAATTCAACCCATTTTAGGTTCGCCACTGACAATTGTCGGTGGCTTTTTTTGTGGGCTGATGCGAGCTGGTACTACAGCCTGGTCTGTTAACTTGATGAACTTGAACGACCATTAGCTACTATATTAATTGCGTTGCAACTAAGTTCGTGCTGGTGACGCTTGTGCTTACTTATTAAGACTTGCTAATTGATAGTGCTTGGGCAAAAAAACGCCTAGCACTCCGTCTTACCTAAACTTGCCGAAACGTGCTATGGATGGCAGCGGCCTGCGCTGGCTACGCTAACGACTGATAATGCAGCCAAGACCACCCCAGCACTCTGTCTTACCTAACTTGCTGAAACGTGCTAATCGCGACAGCGGCCTGTGCTGGCTACGCTAACGACAAATACTGTAGCAAAACCCGCCACAGTATTTGTCGTTAGCTAGGCCTGCTCAGCAGCTGACCGTCGCGATTAGCACTCTACAAAAAAAGGCCCAAGCTTTCCCGCAGCACTTGGACCCGTTAGTAGGCGTCATCAGCGGGCGATTGAACACTACTGCTAGTTTCAATTACACGTTGTTTTTATGCACGATTTCTACCTAGTAAACTAGGCGTCTCTCAGCGCTTATTTCGCGCTCCGTTGTAAATCCTTTTGCAAAGCTAAACTTCAAAACACGACCAACATGACAACGGTCAATCCAGCCATAAGATCGATTGACGAACGGGAAACTTAATGCCCGGCTGACTTACCGACGGCTACTAAGTTAAATCTAACATTAATTAACCGTTTTCACAAGTTAGAGGGTAGCGCCAAGCTATTTTTCGTCAACTGGATAAATCCGATAATGGCTCTCACCATCAGCAATAAAGCAGTATAGCCGTTGTGTGTGGGCCTCATCAAAATAACCTAAATTAATCATATGATGACCATCGCGTTCTTCAATCCCTTGAAACGCATTAACGACAAAAATCCGCATCATTTCCATTTGATTCGATTGTTCACTGGCTTTTTGCGCCGCGGCCGCGAGCGTAAAACCTTCGTCGAGCATTGCTTTAATAAAGTGAACCCGCATTAGCGTCCCATACGAATAACGATGGGCCGTGCTCTTTTCGGTATCCGAATTTTTAATACTATGGATGTAATTTTTTTGTTCCCAATACCGTAATTGCGTTTGTGATACGCCCGTAACCCGCGCCAAATCACTAATATTGAGCGCGAATTGATGTTTATTGACTTGCGCTTTAAAATTCTTGAAAAACGCATTTCCCTGAATGTTCACTAGACGACCTCTTTTCTTGAATTTCCAATACTAAGTATATAATTTTTGATATTAATGTCAAGTTTGTTGACAAATATATCAAGAAAGATTATATTAGACAACGTACTTTTTTAGAGAGAAGGGATCTACTTGTCAACAACTGTTGATGCTAATGGCAAACCATATAACCGTGGCTTGCTCATTGCAATTTTACTTATCGGTACCTTTTGTACCGTGCTGAATCAAACCATCCTAACAACCGCCTTTCCGACCTTGATGAAAGATTTTGATATCACAACTTCAACGGTCCAATGGTTGACGACTGGCTTCATGTTAGTCAACGGGATTATGATTCCAGTTAGTGCGTGGTTAAGTTCACGTTTTTCAACTAAATGGCTCTACTTATCAGCCATGGCGATCTTCGAAGTTGGGACGATCCTTTGCTGGACGGCCCCAAACTTTGGAATGCTGCTAACTGGTCGTTTGATTCAAGCGGTTGGGGTCGGGGTGACGATGCCTTTACTCCAAACAATTATGTTAACGATCTTCCCCGCTGACAAACGGGGCGCTGCCATGGGGATGGCCGGGATTGTTATCGGCTTAGCCCCTGCTATCGGCCCAACTTTATCTGGTTGGATTATTGATAACATGTCATGGCGGGACTTATTCGGCTTAATCATTCCGATTGTCGCCGTTGTCTTGGTCGCTGGTTTCTTCTTTATGGCCAACGTCTTAGAAACATCCAAACCACGCCTGGATTTCTGGTCACTTATCTTATCCACTATCGGTTTTGGGAGCTTACTTTACGGCTTTTCATCCGTTGGGGATAACGGCTGGACTTCTGCAATCGTCTTATCAACGTTAATTATTGGGGTCGTCTTCATTGCTTTGTTTGTTTGGCGCCAATTGCATATGGAAAATCCATTCTTGGAATTCCGCGTTTTCAAACATTCAACTTATACGATCGCCGCTATTTTAAGTTCAGTTACTTACATGGCCATGATTGGGGCCGAAATGGTTATTCCACTTTACCTCCAAATCATTCATGGCTTCTCAGCTTTCCATTCAGGGTTAACCTTGTTAGCTGGGGCTTTAATGATGGGGGTTATGAGCCCAATTACCGGTCGGGCCTTTGACCGCTTTGGCGCTAAACGCTTATCCATCTTGGGGATGTTCTTATTAACTGCTGGGACCATTCCATTCATGTTCATCACCCGTGATACGGCGACGATTTATATCGTCATCTTATACGCTTTACGGATGTTTGGGATTTCAATGGTCATGATGCCAACCACGACTGCCGGGATGAACGCCTTGCCAGTTGAATTAATGGGCCATGGGACCGCCGTCAATAATACGGTTCGTCAAATCGCCGGTTCAATTGGGACAGCCTTGCTTACTTCCGTCTTATCAAACGTGACGGATAACACAAAACCCGCGCATAGCTTGATTAAGAGTAATCCATTAGCTTATAAAGATAAATATTTTGATGCCACATTGAATGGTTACCATGCCGCCTTTTACGTTGCGGTGGCCTTCTGTGTCGTTGGCTTAGTCGTCGCCTTCTTTATGAAGGGCAACACCCACTCAGCTAAACCATCAAAAAAGGAGGTTGACGCTTAATGATTCTCGTCGTCTTAGTTCTATGTACGATTGCGTTATTCTTAACCTTCGTGTACATGCGTAGTTCCGCCTTACGCCTCGTTTTGACCGCCATTTTCACCTTAGGCTTGATTGCTTCATTAGTCTTAGTCGTTGAAAATGATAGCCAACACTATGGTATGACTAAGGTCACGACTACTAAAACTACTACTTTAAAATCCGCTTCAAGCAGCAGTTCAATGGATATGTTGTTATACCAATCGGTTGGTACCGCTGATAAGCATCGGGTTTACATTTACAAACAGACTAGCAATCAAAAGAAAGTTAGTCATACCGCTGCCGATATCAAAGTTGCTAACCACGTTAAAACAACGACCGGGGCCACGAAGCTAGTCACCAAGTCAACGCGCTGGGAATATAAAAACAGCACCGCGAAATTCTGGTTTGGGCTAGCTGACAATGATCACAAGCTCATCAAGCGAACTAATACTTTCTATGTTAAGAAAAATTGGGTCGTCTTAAGCACCACCCAAGCTAAGGCCTTAAGCAAACTTGCTAAACAACAAGCATCAACTTTAAAAGCCCGTGCTAAAGTTTACGTCCAAAACAAAGTCCAAGCTGCGATGGTTAAGAATCCATCAATGTCGAAGACCCAATTGGCAAAACTTGAAAAACAAGCCGCCGCGGAATATCAAGCTAGTGCTATGAAGAGCATGATTGCGGAAGCTAAGAGCAGTACCAAATAGTTACTAAAAGCCAAAATAGCCCGCGCTACGACCTTGTAGCGCGGGCTATTTGTGTCTATCTTTGATATATTGTGCGATTGAGCCACACCACTAAGGCTAGTGGTCCTTGATGAAACTGCGTCATTAGCCAGTCTTTTTAGCTTATGATGCCAACTTTTTCTAATTGTCTACAATCAATCTTTTCCCGGGAAATAATGGCGCTGCTAGCATATGATGACTGCCAAATCGCCTTTAAATTCAGCAAAGTTACCTTTACTCAGCAACCTTGCCGAAACGCCCAGCACCAACTGATACCTGTGCTTGGCGACATCTGCACCTCTCCCGGCACAGACCTGACTGACTTGCTGCGGGATTCTGGGGTTTTATTTTACTGGGCAAACTTGCCGAAACGCGCCAGCACCAGCTGATACCTGCGCTTAGCTACATCATCACCTTACCCGGCGGTCTGTGCCGGGTGAGGTGATGATGCGGCTAATGCTCAGTATCAACCCGTTGGTGCTGACGCTCTGTGCTTTGCACAAAAAAAGCCCGCCGCAATGCCTTCAGCATTGAAACGAGCAGCATAATTGCAATCCGAATTTTTGACTAATTTGTGGCACATTGTTCGCAAAGTGGCATCAAATCTTTTAAGTCCTCAACGGATGAGCCATTTTCTAAGAAGCAATTGACCATATCTAGCCAATATTGATCGTCGGCACTAAAGTTAGCGTGCGCATCTTTACATGGCAACAAGCCTGCCTTTGTATAAGCAACGATTTTATCAGCAGCGACCCCGCTTTGGGCTGCTAATTGTTCCAGAGTCATTTCTCTCACCATTTGTCCTTTCAAAATGTCAATGCGATTATGTTACGCCCACTCTTCTATAAATGCAAGCAATAATTTCACGGAAAAATTAAATTTCAATGAAAGAAATCTTCATTATTTTCACCAAAAAGAGTACACTAGGTAGATTGTAAAATTAATCCGAACGCTGTTCGGACAAAAAAGATCAGCTT
>NZ_AYGX02000114.1 GCF_000498955.2 Lactiplantibacillus fabifermentans DSM 21115
AACTTATGACTGACAAAGAATTGCTAAATGTTGCGGCAAACCTTACAGATACTCTTTTAAGAACAAATACCGAATCAATCATAGCTGATAAGGGACATGCTCCAGCTACCTTACAGCCGAGTGATATCGTGAAAACTACTTTAAAAATATATGGCCAATTGAAACAGGAACTTAAATAGCTTCCTTACCTGTGGTTGGATCAATATATTTTTTAGTATTATTTGTTGTATTTTCGTGTTCCTTGCTACCGCCAATAGCTTGGAGCACGCTTTTTATTTCTTCCGGTGTACCTTTAATTGTTAGTTCCATCTAACTCGCCTCCTATGCTGGCTGCTAGTCGAATCTAAGTGACGTCTGCCGAATAATCGTTTTAGTTGCTGTAGATGGCTCCCAGTCGTTGATGAAATCCATTACCATCTGGTAGTCCTTCTTGCGTAGCATTGACCGAGCGCTCACGTTAGCAATCTTCTTGATTCCACTGCCAATATCCTTGAACAGCTCACCTCGTTGTTTCTGTGTGATATGGCCATAGCTATGTGCGACTTCCGACACGCGCTGATTAACACGCCGGTTAAGCGCACTATATTCAGGATTTGGAATAACTTGGTTCTCCTTGAGGTCTTTCACATCGCCCTCCACGCTATCCAGGCGTTGGTTAGTTTCCTCATTGGCTTGCAGTGCCAATCGTGCAAT
>NZ_AYGX02000115.1 GCF_000498955.2 Lactiplantibacillus fabifermentans DSM 21115
GCTGATCTTTTTTGTCCGAACAGCGTTCGGATTAATTTTACAATCTACCTTATAAGTATTTCGTTAATTATGGATACCTTGAAAACATGGGATGATTTTTTTGTGGCTTATTTTTAGTTGTTGTCGTTAACATTTACGGTAGTTCAAATTGCTAAATACGTTGAAATAATATGGTTTTAAATTATCGGCTATTGTTATATATCACTCAATAAAATCAGTTATTGCCTAACTTCAAAATCGTTCCTGATTTAACTTTTTAAAGCTGGACATCACTATCACCACCAACATTTTGGAAAAAAATTCCTGTCAGATTAGTAGTTACCACCGCAGTAAAAGACCAAAGCCATTGTCCAAGCACCAATTTAGCTGCCAACTGGCCGTAATGGAAGCCGCCATGCAGGTGGCGTCAACGGGATTGGGCTTTATCCCGTTGACACCACGGACGTCTTTTGAGACTTGCTTTTTAGGCTCAAAAGCGAGGTCCAAGACCGCTTCTCAGGCTTGGACCGGTCCCCATG
>NZ_AYGX02000116.1 GCF_000498955.2 Lactiplantibacillus fabifermentans DSM 21115
AAGCTGATCTTTTTTGTCCGAACAGCGTTCGGATTAATTTTACAATCTACCACTTAAGAATAAATCATAAAATTAAAAAAATTATTCCGAAAGCAAAAGACAGCCGTGGCTAGCCCACCGTGACGGTAGGAAGCTGGCTGTCTTTTATTAAATCACTTTAATTATTGATTAACCGTTCCGGCAAAACTAGGCATAAAGTCAGAAGTAAATGACTGTACCTTAACATTTTCGCCTTCAGTTGGTGCGGCGACGAATTGGTTGTTACCAAGATAGATGGCATCATGATAACTCGCACCACGTGAACCCCAGAACAAGATGTCACCAGGTTGCGCATCGGCTACCGAGTGAATCGAGACATAAGATTCTTGACCAACCGTGCTGTGTGGCAATGAGATGCCCGCAGCATGCAAGTAGACGTATTGGACTAATCCTGAACAGTCCATCCCAGAAAGGCTAGCACCGCCCCAGACGTACGGAATATTAGCACTGGCTAATTTAACCGCTAAGCCCGTCACAGAACCCGTCGCTAAATCGCTAGAACTAGTAGTCGTTGATGACGAAGAATTCGTCGTTTCGGCCGTTGAGCTAGCAGTTGAAGCTGATGAGATTGCTGCTGAAGTCGTGCTACTAGTGGCTGCAGAACTGGTAGCCGCTGAACTAGTACTAGTTGCCGTACTGCTACTTGAGGTAGCCGTTGAGCTGCTTTGGCTAGCCGCGCTACTACTGCTAGTGGCGGTTGAACTAGTGGCAGTTGAGCTGCTTGAGGTGGCAGTTGAACTGCTTTGACTAGCCGCACTACTGCTGCTAGCGGCAGCCTTATAAACCGTTGCCGTTACCTTTTCAGTACTACTACTGCTAGTAGCTTCACTTGATGAAGCACTGGCAGCACTGACACTAGCCGAGCTTGAAGCGGCACTGCTAGAGCTTACGGAACTGGCACTAGTGGTCGAGCTGCTGCTAGTGGCAGCACTAGTACTGTTAGAGCTGGCACTAGCCACTGAGCTAGCAGTCGATGAACTTTCACTAGTGGCAGCACTGCTACTAGTTGAGCTGACAACTACTGAACTTGATGCACTTGCTTGACTACTTGACGCAGTTTTCGAGCTGGCACTACTACTATTGCTAGTAGCATTAGTTGTCGCCGTATCATTACTTGATGATGCGGCAGTTGACGTGGTTGCGGAACTGCTAGTTGATGAAACGGCGGTCGTCGTATCACTTGCAGCGGCTTTAGCAACCGTCTTTGCACTAGTAGTGGTGGCTTTGGTAGTCTTAGCAGTCGTGCTTGGTACCTTGAGCGCTTGCCCAACCACAATTAAGTCCCCTGATAACCCGTTAAGCTTTTGAAGGGCATGTACCGAAGTATTATACTTGTCAGCTAGGGCCCACAATGTATCGCCAGCTTTAACGGTGTATGTACCGTTATTACTCTTGGTCGTAGATGACTGGCTCGATTTTCCACTAATTTGTAACTTTTGACCGACATAAATTAAATCGGTATTTTCATCAAGTGCCTGAATTTTATTTAACTTTTCAATACTCTTAACGGAAACACCATGTTGCTGAGCGAGGCTCCAGACCGTATCAGTTGACTTTACGGTAACTGAAGCCGCATTGGCAGCTTGTCCTGTGGCAAGCAATAAACCAACGGCACCAACCGTACCGGCTAGGACCTTGCCCGTTGTATGTGCTTGTGACATTAACTTCACTCCTTAAGCAAATTCTGGATTTCTTCCCTAAATTAAAAAACACGGGTGTTTAGCGATTCTTTAACGAAAACTTAACACCTTTTACAAATCATAATTTTATTGTAGCACAATTTAGAAAAATACAAACTAGAATCACTTATTTTTTTGTAAAACAGTTCGTTTATTTTAAAAATTAGTTGTACGAACTGAAAACACGCAAAATGCCGTTGTTTCGGTTGTTTTATGAAGTCACAGACACCCAACTCAACGATATCTCAACCAACTGTTTGCAAGTTGAAAACGTTGACATGGTTTGCTTTTGACGCCCCGAAATAATTAAGGCATGACCTGACAAAAAAAACAGGTTTTGCAACTAAGCAATCCCTGTTTTCGTTAATTTATAATTTAGGATCAAATAAGCCATCGACTGGTTGTTGTTCGTGAACCAACTTGATCGCATCACCAAGTAATGGGCCTACCGACAACTGAACCAATTTTTCAAATTGTTTTGCCGCTGGAATTTGAATCGTATCGGTCACAATAACTTTTTCCAAATCTGAAGCTTGCAACTTTTCGGCCGCATCTTGTGACAAGATAGCATGCGTTGCACAACCATAAACCTTCGCGGCCCCGGCCTGCTTCAACGCACTAGCAGAAACATCAAACCGCGTCCCCGTATCAATCATGTCATCAATGACAATGGCGATATGACCTTTAACATCACCGATAATACTATTCGGCACCATATCATCATCATCGGGATGGCGATTATCAATAATCGCAATCGGTGCCCCTAATAACTCGGCCATCTTCCGCGCACGTGATACACCGGCATGGTCTGGTGAAACCACAACTAAGTTATCGGTAATGCCGCGATCCTTGAAATAACTCGCCAAGATTGGCGCGGCTAACAAGTGATCAACGGGAATATCGAAGAAGCCTTGAATCTGTGCGGCATGTAAATCAATCGTCAAAATTCGTGTCGCCCGATCTTTTTCTAATAAGGTCGCAATTAATTTGGCCGTGATTGGTTCGCGTGAGCGCGCTTTGCGATCTTGACGTGAGTAACCGTAATAAGGAATGACCACATTAATTTCGCTTGCACTAGCCCGCCGCAACGCATCAATCATAATCAACAATTCCAAAATAGTATCATTGACGGGATCAGAGATTGATTGCACGACGAAAACTTCAGCACCCCGAATACTTTCCTCGATGTTGATTTGAATTTCACCATCGCTGAACCGTTTCACCGAACTTTTACCTAACGGGATGCCAACCCGTTCTGAGATCTTTTTCGCCAATGGCAAATTAGAATTTAAGGCAAATAATTTCAGTTTGGCATAAGATTCATCTTTAGACATAACGCCCTCCATAAAATAGTTTCATGACATATACCCTAATTATAGCAGTATCCAAGTCTAAAACCAGTTAAAACCGATTAATTTATATTTACTTGCTGCTACCATTTGAGCCAACCTACGTTGCTTGGGGCATGAAATCATACGGACTAACACCATCCATGCCAATCATCGGGTCAACTTGGCCGCCTTGAGCTAATGCCGGGGTCAAATAATCTGGCACCGACTGCGCGGTTGCGGCGCTGACGGGGGCAACCGGTGTCTCAGCGGTTGCCGGGGCCGTTTCAGAGGTGGGCGTCGGGGCCGTCGTCGGCTGAGTCGGCACCCCTGGCGTCGCAGTCTCATCGTCAAAGACTTGTTGGAGCCGCTTGGTTAACGTCGTCAAACGATTGACCGATTCGTTCGTAACGGAGCGTTCGAATGCTTCGACATCGCCGAGTAAAATCAACATTTGTTCGGCGCGTGTCACCGCAGTATACAACAAATTCCGTTGTAACATCCGCGAAAACTGCGTCACCATTGGCAAAATCACCATCTTAAACTGGCTCCCTTGCGCCTTATGAATCGACATACTATAGGCGAGCGTAATGCGATTCCAATCGCGACGTTGATAGGTGACTTCATTTTGCTCAAACGCAATCGTCATTTGGTCTTTTTTCTCTTTATTATGCGGATCATTGGCCAGATCAATGCCCACAATCTTGCCAATATCACCGTTAAAGACATTATCTTCTGGCGAATTGACGAGATGTAGCACTTTATCACCGACCCGAAAATCTTGCCCATTAAAACTCAATTGCTTTTGCCGAGCCGACTTACGCGGATTAAAGATATTTTGGACGGTCGTATTTAACTTGTCGATACCAGCGGCACCCCGGTACATCGGCGCTAAGATTTGCACTTGGTCGGCACTGAACCCCTTGGACTTGGCCTTACCAACAATTTGCTCCACCAAATGATTCACTTGGTAAGCACTACAAGCAATAAATGACCGATCTTTTTGGTTGACCGCAAAATCATCCGGCAACCGGCCATCTTTAATCGCATGCGCCAACGGAATAATACTCGAACTATCGTCTTGTCGATAAATCGTCGTTAACTCAATCTGTGGCAAACTGGGGCTCTGCAATAAGTCGTGAAAGACTTGGCCAGCCCCGACTGATGGTAATTGGTCCTTATCACCGACTAAGATCACTTGCATGTGGCTAGGAACCGCCTGCAATAACATTTCAAACAGACTGGTATCGACCATCGACATTTCATCGATAATTAAAATTCCGCCCTCTAAATCTTTAGTGGGTGTTTCCGGGCCATCTTCACGGCCCGTTAAACCGAGCAACCGATGAATCGTACTAGCTGGCAAACCGGTCGTTTCAGCCATCCGTTTGGCCGCCCGTCCCGTTGGCGCAGCCAATAAGATTGGAAAAGTTTTATCTTTATATTGATTTAAGTCGAGTGAAACGTCATGCAATTCGGCAAACAACGCCACGAGACCGCGAATAATCGTCGTTTTCCCGGTCCCTGGTCCCCCGGTCAACAGGAACAAGTGCGACGTAATCGCCGACTTGAGCGCTTGCGTTTGCGAGTCGTCATACGTGAGATTGCTAGCTTTAGCGACATGTTCAATCGCCCGGTCAACGTTTTTCTCAGTTAAATTACCATCATTATCTGCTTCATGTAGCCGTTTCAGATGTTCAGCGATGCCCCATTCGGCTTCATACAAGCTACGTAAGTAAATTCGATTCTCATCACCCACGATTTTATTTTCGTGGGCCAGCGTCACGAGTTGGTCAGCGAGTTTTTGCGGATCAATGGCCACATTGCGCGCCGTTTCTAATAATTTCAAAGTGGCATCTAACAGCGGTTGGGCCGTCGTATACGTGTCACCATTTTGGGCACACGTTTCATTGATTTGCGTAAGTAAGGCGGCTCGTAAGCGACTATCGGCTTGCGGGTCAACATTCAACTGGGCCGCAATTTGATCGGCCTTCTTAAAACCGACACCTTTGATGTCCTCCACTAACTTATAAGGATTTTCATGAATGACATCTAAGGTATCGCCTTGATAGCGCGCATAAATACTTGCCGCTAAACGACTCCCAAAACCAAACGCATTGAGCCCGATAATGGTTTGCTCAAGCCCGTTATTTACGCGTAATGTATCAATCAACGTTTGTTCCACACTGGCCCGTAAGCCGATTGGTTTTAAGATTTTCGGGTCCGCAATAATCTTATCAATGGCGTCTTCGCCCAAAGTTTCCACGATTCGTTTCGCCGTGCGCTTACCTAATCCCGGAAAATCATCGCCGGATAAGTAAGCAATCAGGCCACTACGCGTGGTGGGCGTTTCGTTTTGATAGTTATCCGCCTGAAACTGGGTCCCATACTTAGGATGGCGGACCGTCTTGCCGGTAAAGCGGTACGTGGCTTCCTCTTGGATGTCAGCGAAGCTCCCCGTTACGACGATTTCGTCTTCCGACCAGTCAATATTTTGTTCGCTTACTTTGACTAACAATACTTTATAAAAACTATCGGCACTGCTGAAAAAAACGGCCGCGACTTTCCCAACAATGAAGTGAGTGGTCGTTTGACCGTCAAAATCTGGCGGTAATAAATTAGACTGTTCCGTCGCCACGTGATGGCCTCCTAACCTTAATTTTGTGACGCATCCGACTGATCTGGTCGTTGCGCTTGCAGCGTTTTTTCAATTTCCGTTAACTGTTGTTGATGGGCTTTAAAATACTTGGCATCCACTTTTTCAGCCTTGGCAAATAAGTCGGCATATGGTTTACCGATAACCATGGCGGTTAAACCCGCCTTAAAATAAGCCGGTCCTTGTTGGTCATCCAGTTGAATAACTTTTTGATAATAATCGTATGCTTGTGCGTTATTGCCCAATGCAAGTAAAATGTCTGCGACTAACAAATTCGCATCAACCAACGCCGGTTGTTGTTCCTGGGCCGTAATGGCATAGACTAAGGCGTGCTGATAATCTTGCTGAGCCATCAACGATTGCGCCATCATCAAATACGCGTCACCCTTCAACTTGGTATCAGTAATTTGTTGATAAAATGGTAACGCCTTATCGTAGGCCTGCGCTTGATAGTAGACATTGCCCAACGCGTAACGCATCAAATCTGCGGCCGCGGGTTGGGGCTCAAATTTTCCTAATGCCTTCATTGCCAAAGCCTCTGCCTGTTCAAAGTCTTGGCCAGCAGTTAGCAAAACAATCAAATCATAATAAGCGTGATAATCTTCCGGTTGGGCATCAATCTTAGTCACTAATTGATGCACTAGGGCTTGTTGTTCAGCCTTACTTGGCCGTGAATTTTCTGTACTCATGTTGCCCCTCTTCTCTAAATGGTATCTGTGGGATCAGGTTCCCGTGATAAATAAGACGTATCATTCCATAATAACAGTTTAAAATGCTTTCCACGATCACGAGTTTCTAAAATCGTGGTGCTCGTATTCGATAAACCGCCCCGATCACGCAAGGTTGCCAGACTGGCACCGAGTAGCGAATTGACCAACGCATTTAAAGCAGCGCCATGACTGACAATAACCACATTGTCATCGCGATGCGGATTAGCCGCCACAATTTGCTGGATAGCCGGGGTCATCCGTTTGATTAACTGCTGAAAGCTCTCGCCTTGAATGGCCGTGGGATCATATTGGTCCGGATGATTCCGAAAAGCGTCAAACTCCGTTGGAAACTGAGTTTGCACATCGGTAAAAGCCATCCCTTCCATTTTACCCAAGTTAAATTCGCGTAAGCGGCTCAAAATCGTCACGGGTAACTCCGGCTGGGTCAAATCTTGCCGTAACGTCATGGCGGTATCCCGTGCCCGTTTCAAGGGGCTCGCATAAATATGGCTAAAATGAATATCTTGTAATGCAGCCGCTAATTGATGAATCTCATCATAACTAGCTGGTAACAATGGTGAATCACCTTGCGACCCTTGGTAACGCCCTTCTAGGTTCCAGGCCGTTTTTCCATGGCGAATGAATAACAATTTTGTCAAAAGATTACTTCCTCATCTTGGTCGCACGCCGACCGTTAAGTATTACTTCCTATTATGCCAGTTTTTCGGCGAGTTTTCAAAAAACCAAGCAACTAGGTTAAATCAAAATTATGTTAACTCGGACCACGCAAAAGCGTCGCACAAAAGGCGGGCTGCGACCGAGCATTGCCTAGAAAGACAAATGCTTGTGGGTTTTCAATCGTTTGTCTTTCGTAGCTAAGCGGAGGAAGCCGTCTTTTGTGGGGTCTCTCCATACATTGGTGAATCTATAACTAACGACTCATCATCACTCATATAAAATGGCACCTTTGAAAGAGCCTCCTGGAATTGAACTTACGTACTACTAGGATAACTGACACAACCAAGTCACTGATAAACCAATTAATCTCCACGTTGACGGTTTACCGCGTTTTCTTATGGCAAGCTCCACTTAGTTGTGATTCAGCAGCAATGGAAGTTGCCGTGCAAGTGGTGTTAGTTCGGCATGCTTTTGGCCGAACTAACGCCACCGGCATCTTTGAAGATTGGTGGGTTGGGCCGAGCTTCAAAGTGATGTTCGAGACCGCTTTTTGGCTCGAACCGGTCGCCACGGCTACTGGAATTGCTGATGACTCACAACGGCAATTCCAGTTTCACCAATCTTTGAAAAGACCCCTTTTGTGCCACGTTTCGACCATAAAAATCCAGAGATGCAAAAAGAGTTTGGGATTTAGTCCCAAACTCTTCTGAGTCACATTACGGTGCGGGTACGGCCGACAAAGTCCAAGTCAACGTACTTTGATACGTCCCATCGCTAGCTTTGGGGCTAGCACCCAGCTGTAATTGACTCGCATTCAAATCAAAACGCTTACTCTCAAATCCTGTCGACGTAAATAACGGTACTGCCGCATTAGTGGCAGTACCGTTTGATTAACATCCCCGGCCGCATCAATCACGTGCAGTTGCGCATCATTAATCGGCATGGCCGTTTGCTGAGCCAAAGTAAACGGACTTACAGTTAAGTAAATCGTCCAATTACTGCCGACCGTCCGCTGATCAGTCACTTGTAATTGACCAGTATTGTTACCATCAAATGTGTTGTTTGCCGACACTGTTTGATTATCGGTTCCTAACGTGACGCCTTGTGCTAAGGCCGCCAAATTGGTCTGACCAAAGTTAAAGTTTGGCGTGCTATTGAGCGTTAGATCACCGCCCTTTTTGACCGTCAATAAAGCGGCATTCGTCGTAACACTTTGCGTATTGCCGTTGCCGGTGTAGCTCAGCTTAGCAAAATAGGAAGTGTTGTCATCATCGGCATTGGTTGGCATTTTGATCGTATAACTATCGGCAGTCGTATTCAGAGCAGTCACACTACCATCCTTAACACGATACCAATTCGTTACAGTCATCGCACTCGGCACCTCAGCCAATGTAAACGTGGCGGGCGTACCTTCAACAACCGTCACATCTTGTAACGCCCCAATGGTCAGCGTCGTCGTGCTACTCTGACCATTGACTGACCCAGTAATCGTTACAGTTCCATGATCGTCAGCTTTACCATCAGTAGTGCTCGCGGCTGACGTGGCAGTCACATTGCCATAAGCGTCAACCGTAGCCAAACTCGGATTACTACTAGTCCAAGTCACCGCATCGGTCGCATCACTAGGGGTAACATCAGCATGGACCGTCGTAGTTTCACCATTATTCAACGTAGACTGGTCAGCCGTTACTTTCAAACCGGTAGCCGCGACTCGTTGCGGTTGTACTGTCACGGTCGCAATTTGTGACCAATAATCACTGTAAAATAGCAGCCCCGTATACCGGTATTGCACTTGGAACTTTAATTGCGTGGGGGTCGAGACGCTTGGTGCCGTAAAGGAATACACGTTGCTGGCCGTCGTATTGCCACTCGTTTGCACGATGCTATACGTCTTACCACCATCAGTTGATTCCCACCAAACATATCGACGGGCCACGGTTCCTAAGCTAGCGGCCGTTTCAATCGCACTCCGAGTGGCGTTAGCCGATAAGTTAACTGTTTGGCCACTCACCACATTGGTGTCAATGGGTTGCTGCGTGAAGCCACCAGCAATATTGACGCCTAGGATGGAACTAGGGGCCGAACTCGGCGTTTGGGGTGCGCTGCTGGCAGCTTGACCACCAACTGCGCCGGCCCATCCGCCAATCAATAAGCTCACACTTAAAATTAACCACCATCGAATTCGTCGCCACATCACCACTCACTCCTGACGTGTCCGTCGACGACCGAGCCAGTACGCACCACCACTAATTGCAATAACCAAGATGGCCGCTAAACTGCCCCACAGCCACCAATTGGTTCCCGCATGATGTTTGGGAAGCTGCTGATTATGCTGTTGCGCTTTGGGGGCAGTCAACGTAAATTGTCGGGTAAAGTGCCAATGACGTTGACCACTCGTCAGCTGCATCTTGAGGGTATATCGACCGGCCGACAAATTGTGATCACCTAAACTGATACCATAATTAAACCAACTATTGGGGGCAACCGAACCAGATTTTAAAGTCTGCGTAGTGACCGTTTTGCCGGTTGCTTGCGCCATGACTTGAGATTTGATCTGTAAGTCTCCAAATAAGATTGGCGCCAGATTACGAATTTTTGCATGCACGGCAGGCAGGCCGTTATTAGTCGTAACCGTTACGTTTGTTAATTGCAAGTTCACGGGAATTGGCGTTTTAGGATCACACCATAGTGCCACCGCCGTGGACTCGGCGTAACGATTTTCCATCTTAAAGGTTTGTTTGCCGTTGGTTGACTTACTAATTTTTTGTAGATCAGTGACAAATAAGGCCCCTAACACTTCCCCTTTAAAGCCATTCTTGGGAATCGTCGTCTTAAACGTAATCGTCTTACCTTGTTTAGCCGCTAATGAAATGGTGACCGCGGGCGACGTCATTTTGGTAAAAGTCGTGGTTGCGGAGGGATCACTACGATCAGACGGCACATATTCAGCACTACCGACATCCGCCGTCGTCGCATTCACTGGACTTATTTTGAGGGTCCGCGGCGTCGTACTGGGATTACTGACGGCAATTTTTAAGATTTGGGTGCTCCCGGGGGTTACTTTTAAATTAAAGTAACTATCCTTACTGCTAAGTTGGTTTTTAGGAAGTAGCTGCGTCACAATGAAATTGGCCACTGGTGGTTGTGCAGCTGCTGAAATAACTCGCGGCGCGCGCAATAGTCCTATGACAAATAAACTTAGGCCTAAAAATAACCATGACCAAATTTTCTTTTTCATCGTTAAGCCCCCTCAGACTATCAACCAACATTAACTAAAGTTTTCCAATTGACTAAGGTGTGGTCGTGCTGGCTGGTGCCGCAGTTGGCGCATTTTGTAATGCCCAATATAACGTGGCCGAATACGTGCCAGCACTAATTAAAGGTTGCTTAGCAACTGCTAACGAACTTGCTTCCGTTGTGCTAGCAGTATTTTGACCTTCACCAGTATTAGCCGCTGCCGCCCATAACGTTTGCGGGTTAGTAATCCAGCCGCTAGTCACTGTTGATTGTGGAATATTCAAAGCGACTGGCGCACTTGTAGATGCGTTATCAGTTGTCGGCTTACTCGTCACTAAATTCAACGTGGCACTCGAGACCGTACTCGATCCAGAACTAAATGGACCCATCCCAACTGTCAACGTCCAGCCAGCATGACTCCCCCGATAATCATTGACAGTCAACGTCCCATTGCCGTCACCATCATAAGTCGTCGCCCCAGTCACGGTACTACTACTTGAAAGTGGTAATGTCGTTGCCGCTGTGGCGATATCTTTGACGTTAGTATTACTTAACGCAATATTTGGCACCGAGTTTAAAGTTAAGCTCCCTGGGGCAACGACAAATTGGGCCGTAGTTTGGGCTTCGGCGGTGCTCGTACTATCAGCGGCATAACCATCTGTGACATTCGTTAAATTACTAGTTGCGGTCCCCGGACCAGCCGCCGCCACTGCTAACGGAAACAAGGCTAACGCGGCAACTGCAACGCCACTTGCAAGACCACTTTTTAAATTCAATGTACGCATGATTCACTCCTCCATTTCTCAAAACCTGCTTACATTGTGACTCATTATTTAATGCCTAACTCTTGGCAATTTATTTTTTCGTGAAGACATAATCACCATCCCTTACTCTCTGACACCGTCCAAAGCTTAGCATGCTTTGCTAGTAACCGTTTACTCAAACTTTTCATTAATTAGCTTTCCGAACCGAACCAAATAACCGTAGTCTAACTAACGACTACGGTACTAACCCCACCTGCACGACGACTGTCATTACTGCTGACCTCCAGCTACCCTAAGAGACGACCAAGGAGCCGCCACAATTTTTGTTGTGACGGCTCCTTGGTCGTGTTGTGCAACTAATAGGTGTCATTAAGCAATACCAGTTAAAGTGAGATTGTTCCTAATCGAGTGGCCTTTTTGGCTAGAACCTGGCCGCTTTTTAGATTAGCAACCCCATCCGAAGCCCACAACTGCAGATTGATAACCATTCAATGACCAACTATTTTTTGAGCGCTTCATCTAATTTTTCAACGCCCTTAATGGGACCGACGACAGTGACGACATCGTGTAGCGCCAACATATCGGTCGGTTTTGGTGACACATTAATATCATGTGCGTGTTTGATGGCAATTACCGTGAGGCCAAAACGCTGCCGCAAGTCCAAATCAATCAAATTTTGATTGATGAACGTCGGATCAGTCACTTCAATCGCGGCTAACGTATACTCATCACTCAAATCAATAAAGTTTAAAATGTGATTCGATAATAATTTTCGGACGATACTATGACCCATATCACGTTCCGGAAAGACGACTTGATCGGCCCCGACTCGTTCGAGCACCCGACCTTGATCACTCGTTTCCGCTTTGGCAATCACTTTTTTGGCCCCCTGTTCCTTGGACAACATGGTCGTTAAAATACTAGCTTCCATGTTATTGCCAATGCCAATGATCACGTAATCAAAACTATCAATATTTAAATCTCGCAAGACATTTTCGTCCCGAGTATCCGCAATCAATGTCTGGGTGGCCACATCCATTAGTTCGTTGACGGGTTCTTCTTTAATGTCAACCACTAAGACATCTTGGTGTGACGCAACTAAGGTCCGTACCACACTTTCACCGAACCGACCGAGGCCAAACACCGCAAAACTCTTTTTCATTTTGGGTAACTCCTAACCAATTAAAATGTTTTCTTCTGGATAGCGAATCAAGTTCACTTTTGTTTGCCGTTTTGATAATGAGTATAACGACGTGAAAATTCCGACTCGGCCGATAAACATCAATAACATAATGACGATTTTTCCAATGACCGTTAAATGTGGCGTTAACCCTAGGCTCAAGCCAACCGTCCCAAAAGCCGATAAAACCTCAAAAACCACGTATTCCAACCCAAAACCTTTTGGAATCGCCTCGGTTTGTGTCAAAATCAAAGTTGCGACCGTAATGACAATGCTGGCCAAAAAGACGAGTAACAAAGCTTTACTGATATTTGATTGGCTAAACCGACGATGGCTGAATTCGACATCTTGGCGACCACGCAACTGCGCAATACTTTGAAACATCAGTACCCCGAAAGTCGTCGTTTTAATCCCACCAGCCGTTGACCCGGGCGTCCCACCGACAAACATTAAAATCATAATAATCAGCAAACTCCCGGCATGCAGCTGTTCAGTCGGGATCGTCACTAACCCGGCCGTTCGTGGCGTTACACTCAAGAACAAACTATTCACAGTGCGGTTGAACAATGACGTCCCTTTTGGCAACCACTGCAAGTTGCGTTCCGTTACTAGTAACACGAAAAAGCCGATAATAAATAAACTAATCGTCGTCAGCAACGTTAACTTGGAGTTCAACGTCAACCGATGTCGTTCATGGAACAACAATAAATCCCGCCAAACTAAGAAGCCTAAGCCCCCAGCCACGATTAGGACCATCGTCACGATCAACACGTAGTTATCACTGCGAAAGCTCCGTAAACTGTCGCCAAACACATCAAATCCGGCGTTACAAAACGACATGACTGCCTGATATAGCGAAACGTATAATCCGCGTTGCCAGCCGAACCGGGGCACAAAGTCCACTGCCAATAAGGCTAACCCCCCGGCTTGAAATAAGACGGATAGACCAATGACGTACCGCATCACACTTTTAGTATCATTTAAATTTTCTAAATTCAAAGATTCCTTGACCATTAATTGAGTCGACAACCCCATATTGCGGCGCATAATATTTGATAACAGCACTGCAAAAGTCATATACCCTAACGCGCCCACTTCGGACAACGCTAAAATAACCACCTGGCCAAAGGTTGACCAATGTTCAGCCGTATTCACAACCGTTAATCCGGTAATACAAGTTGCCGAAGCCGCAGTAAAGACAACGTCAATCAAAGCGGTTGGTTGACCATTATTCGCCGCGGCGGGCATACCTAGTAAAAACGTTCCAATGACGATCAGCACTAAAAAGCCGGCCACCATTTTTTTCGACAAGGTATCTAAAAATTTAATTTGTCGTAATCTCTGCATAAGCTCCCGTTCCTAAATCCAATATTCTTTCTTTAGCTTAAGCAACCCCTAGCGGAAAAGCAAGGTTGAATTAATAAAAAAACTATGGCTAGCCATTAAAAAAAGCACGAGTTAATCTGCTTGATTAACTCGTGCCATTGAATTGTTTAATTATTGCTTACACGCTGGACTAATTAGTCGTCTAGCAAATTAGATGTACTGTAAGACCCGCTCGTCATTATAAGCGGCATCAATCATCCCAGAGCCTAAGCATTCCTCGCCATTATAAAAGACGACAGCTTGTCCAGGGGTGATGGCGCGAACGGGATCATCAAATGTCACTTTGACCTTCGTCCGATCCTCATTGAAGTGCACGGTCACGCCGGAATCCTTTTGCCGGTAACGGAACTTGGCGGTAACGTGGAAATCATTACCTAAGTCCTCGTTAGTCACAAAGTGTAAGTCTGAAGCCTCGAGATATGTGGCATACAAATGCGGATTATGATACCCCTTGCCAACATACAAGATATTCTTCTTCAAGTCTTTACCAACCACAAACCATGGCTGATTGTCCTCACCGTCACCACCGATACCTAAGCCCCGACGCTGACCGATTGTATAATACATTAAGCCAGCATGCTCACCTTTGACATCGCCATCAAAAGTCATCATCTTACCAGGAGTTGCGGGTAAGTAATGGCCCAAGAATTCGTGGAAGTTCTTTTCGCCGATAAAGCAAATCCCCACGGAATCCTTCTTTTCAGCCGTCGCTAAGCCCGCGTTCATCGCTAACTTACGGACATCCGGCTTAACCATCTCACCCAATGGGAACATGACCTTTTGTAAGGTCTTAGAATCTAGCTGACTCAAGAAGTAAGTTTGGTCCTTGTTACTGTCAACCCCACGCAATAGATGCATGGTCCCATCTTCGTCATGCTGCAAACGCGCATAGTGCCCAGTCGCAATGTAATCGGCACCCAAGTCTAAAGCGTAATCTAAGAATGCTTTGAACTTGATTTCCTTATTACAAATAACATCCGGGTTAGGCGTCCGGCCCTTCTTGTATTCGTCTAAGAAATACGTAAAGACCCGATCCCAATATTCCTTCTCAAAGTTAATTGAGTAGTAAGGAATCCCAATTTTATCAGCGACTTTGGCCACGTCTTTATAATCTTCGGTCGCGGTACAAACACCATTTTCGTCCGTATCGTCCCAGTTCTTCATAAAGACACCCACCACGTCGTAACCTTGCTGCTTCAAGAGCAACGCAACAACGGATGAATCAACACCACCACTCATGCCGACAACGACACGCGTGTTACTGTGATCAGTCATACTTTTTCACCATCATTTCCAAAAGATTCTGGAGAATCCACGATTTGAAGGTCGTACAAATCCAGTACTTTCCATTATAACAAAGAAAACGCCGGCTGCAAGCCAGGCGTTCCGTATTACTACCCCACGTAAAATTAAACCTCGGTCAAGACTTCCCGTTCAATGAAATTAGCCAAGATAAACCGCAATTGTTCCACGGCTTCTGGATGGGCATCGTTCTTAAAAATGTCCGCACGTTGCATGCCATTCCCCGTGACTGTCGTCATTTTGTAACCCGTTAAATCGGCGTTAACCGTCACTTTCAATTTGAAGGCAGCTTGATATGGACTAGTCGGGTCTAACGAACGTTCAAAACTAAACGCCCCCGACTTCCCCTTCACAAATCCTAAATCCATCAAAGTATACTTCTTAACATTGTCACTTAAGGCGTACGTTTTCGTATCGCCGGCTAATTGTACTGTCGCGGTAAATGCCATGCTGCCGCGCCTCCTTTTAAATTACTTTTTTAATAATCGGTTGACCGTCTTAGTTAATACCGCCACGAATTGGTCTAAATCGGCCTTCGTCGTGTAACGGCCAAAGCTCAACCGAATTGATTCGCTAATTCGTGGTGAATCTTCGCCAAACATCGCGATTAACACATGTGAGGGTTCCAAACTCCCCGCCGTACATGCGGAACCACCGGAAACCGCCACGCCACCTAAATCCAAATTCGTTTGCATCGTATAAGTGGAGATGCCTTTGATCCACAAGTTCAACACATGTTGTAGATTATCAGTGCCCAACGAACCGTTGACTTCAAAATCCACGCCGTTAGCCGTTAATTGGTCAACAACATATTGTTTGAATTCATGATACTTCGCTTGGCGATGTGCCTTTTCAGCAGTGGTTAATTCACTAACTGCCGTGGCAAAACCCGCAATGGCCGGCACGTTTTCCGTCCCTGCCCGGCGTTTGTCCTCTTGTTCGCCACCCTTAACAAAGCTTGGGAAATTAACCCCATTACGCTTATATAAGAAGCCAATGAACTTGGGGCCATTAATTTTATGAGCCGATGTGGACAACAGGTCAATGTGGTCCCGTTCGACATCAATATCCAGTAACCCATACGCTTGGACGGCATCGGTATGAAGCCAAGCTTGATGGTCTTTTAAGATTTCACCAATTTCGTGAATCGGCATGCGGGAACCGACTTCATTATTCCCCATCATGACCGATACTAAGATAGTATCTGGCCGTAAAGCCGCTTTAAAATCAGCGAGACTAATATCCCCATGTTCATCGACGGGTAAATAAGTGACTTCGAAGCCTTGTTTCTCCAAAGCAGCTAACGGCTTCAAAATTGCTTGGTGTTCAACTGCCGTCGTAATAATATGTTTGCCAAGTGATTGACGGGCCAGCGCGGTTTGCATGATGGCGGTATTATCGCCTTCCGTCCCACCACTAGTAAACACAATATCATCGTCATGCGCATTAATACTTTGGGCAATCACGTGCCGACTATCATCTAATACTTCACGGGCCGCCCGCCCAAACGCATGGGTGCTCGACGCATTGCCAAACGTATTGGTCATCTTGTCCATCATTTCGTTGACCACCGACTCCGCCATCGGAGTAGTCGCCGCATTATCAAGGTACACTTGCTTCATAATCTAAATTCTTCCTTCTAAATCAATTATATTACTTATTTTGAGCAGCAAATAACGCTAATAACATTGCCGCCGACTTCTTACCGGCTTCTAAAATGAATTCATCAAAGGTCACGCCGGCATCTTCATCACCAACATCAGACATCGCCCGAATAACCACGTATGGCGTGTTGAATTGATGACAAGCTTGACCAATTGCGGCCCCTTCCATTTCACTAGACATCGCATCTGGGAAATGCGTCAAAATTTGCTTAATTTGCGCTTGGCTGGCAATGAATTGATCGCCAGACACAATCAAACCAGTTTTGGCATTTAAGCCCGTCGCTTCTGCGGCCGCAATAATTTGTTTGACCCAATTAGCATCCGTTTCATAATACAATGGTTGTTGTGGCAATTGCCCATATTCATAGTCAAAAGCCGTGGCATCAACATCATGGTAAGCCGTCTTAGTGGCCACGACCACATCACCGACTGATAACCCTTCGCCGATTCCGCCAGCGGAACCAGAATTGATGACCACATCAACATCAAAATTCGTAATCATCAAGGCCGTCGTCATACCAGCTTGGACTTTACCAATTCCGGATTGTACTAAAACGACTGCTTGACCATCAATTGTCCCATCGTAAAAAGTAATATCCTTAATTGGATGCACTTGTTCACCTTGTAAGGCGTCCCGCAACGTTTTAAGTTCTTCTTCCATGGCACAAATAATTCCAAATTTCATTAACATATCCTACTTTCCTTAAGGGGTAAAAAACAAGATTAAAAAGACGACCACAATTGCTAAGACGAGGCCTAAAATAACCCAATTGAGCTTGCGCGCCAACCGCTTCGTTTTAACTTCTTCAATTGCGCGGTTATTTTCGGCGGCATATGCCCGGCGTGACGCTGAACCACTAGCATCCTCAGTGTCATCAACCGGTTGGTCATCCATTGGTTCCGCTTCGGGTTCCGGTTGCGTCTGTTGTTGCCGATACTGCTGGCGGGTCATGCGATCTTCATCAGCCATTTACTCACGCTCCTAACGTTGGGTGACTTTGCCAATACCAAATCGCCATAACCGTTTTGGCATCTTGAATCTGGCCGGCTTGTACTTCGGCGACCGCGGTCGCTAAATCCATTTTAACGATATTAATTAATTCATCGGCATCTTGAGGTAAGGCTTGATTGACCGGTGTTAAACCAGTTGCAACATAGAGGGTCATGAATTCATCAGTAAAACCCGGTGACGTATAAAACTGCGCCAATTGCGTCAACGAGTCGGCCACTAACCGCGTTTCTTCGTTGAGTTCACGTACCGCGGCCGCCCGCATCGACTCACCGGCTTCAACCTTCCCCGCCGGAATTTCTAGCGTTAGGCCATTAGTCGCCGCCCGCCATTGCTGTTCCAAAATCATTTGGTGATCAGCCGTAATCATCAAGACCGCAATCGCGGGTTGATGATGGACAATTTCACGCGTTGCCGCCGTTTGATCAGGTAAAACGACTTGTTGTTTTTCAACTTGAACTAACTCACCTTGATAAACGGTTTGCCGTGATTCAACATGTTCTTTAAAATCCATCTACGAGACCTCCTGCTTACCTGCTTTCTAAATAAGGATACCGATTTTCAGGCTTGAATGCAATTTTCGTTCGGCAAAATGGCCAGATTTATCCGAATTATAAAAAAAAGGCTGGCTAGTCGTAACCGACCACCCAGCAACCTCATTCTTTAAGCTGTTGTCAATGTGGCAACAAAATCTTCATACGCTGATTGTTCACCAGTCACCGTCGCACTAGCTTGACTGAAATCGTCAGCTAAAGCATCGCTTAATGGAATCATCACGATTTTAACAAACGTGGCATTCCCAATTAATTCCATCCAATACTCTTCATCAGCACCTTGATGAACGACCGTCTTGACCATCCCACCAGGATTCTTAACATGAATTTCTTGATTAAAATCAGTACTTTCTTGATGCAATAAGACATACATCAACGAAGAAGCGGACATGGCGGTCCCACAAGCATTCGTGAAGCCGACACCACGTTCAAAGGTCCGTACAAAAATTGAGTTTTTACCCAAGACTTCCACGAAGCTGACGTTGACGCCATCCGGGAAGATATCATTTTGTCCGTCATTCATCCACTTACCAATGCGCCCCAATTCAGGGCCCACCAATGTGTCATGGTCAACAAACGCAATCAAATGGGGATTCGGTACCGCCACTGCTGAGAATTTCAAATCAGCTGATAAGGCGGGGATTTTTTCATTAATAATCGTCGTCGCATCATGATTAGCGTGCATGCCTAACGTTTGCGCATCAAATGATACTGGTGAAATTTCGACGCTGAAAGCGGGCACTTGTTTTGCAAAGTCAGCCACTGCTTGAACTTTCAAGTCAGCGTACATCGTTTGCACACGGAACGCTTCTTGACTGTTTTGGGTGCCCAAATAACGGGCCACCGTCCGCAAACCGTTACCGCACATGCTAGCTTCGGTTCCATCCGCGTTAATTACCCGCATCCGTCCAAGTACTTGGGGATGTTCAGATTTATCAACGACTAAGACCCCATCGGCTCCTTCATATAAGCCGGCGCCGTCACGTTTACAAATGTTAATTGCCAGTTGTTGCAAATCCTGATCATTCAATGGTTCAGGAAATTGCGTTTGGTCTAGTAAGTAAAAATCATTACCAGAGCCGTGCACCTTGATCATTTTCACTGCCATCAGCATCCCATCTATTTATTGTCTGTTTTTAGCTACTTCACTATCATACTTACTTTTAAGCAATAATTCAATTAGTAGGTTTAAATAAAGCGCTGCCATCATTTACCGCTGCTTTGTATCGTTTTGATAAAGTTTGTTATTTTATTGTAAATGCGAACATTTGTTCCAAAAGGTGTGCTATATTCTAACTACGCCCCCGCCAGCACATACAAAAAGAGCCGGAACCTAAATTCCGACTCTTCGTAATTAACTTTATGCTTCTAAACCAGTTTCAACTGATTCTGGATAGTTCGTCCGGACAATTTCCGCACAACGCGCACATAACATTGGGTAAGCATTATCACTACCAACGTCAGTCTTCGTCATCCGACAACGGTCACAAACGTCCCCTTCAGCATGACTTACTTTAATCGCCACACTGTCACGGAAAGTTTCAGCATCAGCCGGTGCATCGCTCAAAGCGTGCATATCTAAGGCTGAAACCATTAACATTTGCCGCACATTCGTATCCAAACTGTCCAACATACTTTGGGTCGCATCATCGACATATAAGTCTAAATGAGCTTCCAAAGATTTACCGATTAACTTCGCATCGCGGGCTTCTTCCAACGCCTTCAAAACGTCTGAACGTAAGTCCATGAATTGACCCCAATGACCATTTAACTCGTCAGCATTGGCAAAAGTTTGCGCCGTTGGCATTTCGGTTAATTGCGCAAATTCTTCCGGTTCCTTCAAGAATGGCCAAATTTCTTCGGTCGTATGTGGCAACATTGGTGTAAATAGCTTCGTCATTGAAACTAAGACATCATAGAAGACTGTTTGCATTGACCGCCGTGAAAGACTATCTTCACCGTCAATGTACATGATATCTTTCGCAATATCCAAATAGAAGTTTGATAAATCAACCGTCAAGAAGTTCAATAACTTCTTGTAAATATCTAAGAAGTCATAATGGTCATAATGATCTTTAACTTCCGCGATAAAACTGTTTAAACGCACTTCCATGTATTGGTCAACCGTGGCCATGTCATCGTAAGCGACCCGATTTTCGTTCGGTTCAAAGTCCGTCGTATTTGCTAATAAGAACCGCATCGTATTCCGGAACTTCTTATAACCGTCGGCAACTTGCTTGAAGCTTTCCATTGAAACGCGGACATCGGAGCTGGTATCAACTGATGAGACCCAGAGGCGGACAATTTCGGCCCCCATTTGTTTGATGACTTCCGCCGGCGCAATCGTGTTACCTAATGACTTACTCATCTTACGACCTTGGTTATCCAAGGTAAAACCTTGTGACAAGACTTGCTTGTAAGGCGCATGCCCGGAAACGGCCACACTCGTAATTAAACTTGAGTTGAACCAACCACGATATTGGTCAGAGCCTTCCAAGTAAAGGTCAGCAGGATAGTCCAAGTAATCACGTTCAGCTAATACGCCTTGATGTGATGACCCAGAATCAAACCAAACATCCATGATGTCATTTTCTTTAGTAAACGTGCCATTTGGTGAATGTTCACTCGAAAAGCCAGCTGGCAACAAGTCTTTAGCTTCACGTTCAAACCAAACATTTGAACCATATTGACCAAATAAGTCTGCCACATGATTGATGGTTTCTTCGGTCATGATGGCCGTCCCATCTTCCGCATAGAAGATTGGTAACGGAACACCCCAGACCCGTTGCCGTGAAATGACCCAGTCGCCACGGTCACGAATCATATTATGCAGCCGTTTTTGGCCCCATTCTGGGAAAAATTGCACATCGTCAATGGCATGCAAGATTTCATCACGCATATCACCAACAGAAGCAAACCATTGTGGCGTCGCCCGGAAGATAATCGGCTTCTTCGTCCGCCAGTCAAATGGATAACTATGTTCGTATGGCATGTACTTCAATAATAAACCAGCATCTTTTAATTTATCCAGTGAGATTTGGTTAGCATCTTCATAGAACACCCCAGCAAAATCAGCACCCGCTTCAGCCGTTAAATAGCCTTTGTCATCAACCGGTGCAAAGACTGGCAAGTCATACTTCATACCGATACGGTAGTCATCTTCACCATAACCAGGCGCTGTATGCACTAACCCAGTCCCGGCATCCAACGTCACGAAGTCACCTAGCATGACGACTAACTTGCGGTCAGCATCGAATGGATGTTGGGCAACGACTCGGTCTAAGTCGGCCCCTTTAACGGTCTTCAAGACTTTGACATCTTCCCAACCGAAACGTTCAGCATTTTCGTCAACTAATTCAGCTGCCAACACATACTTGTGATCATCACCAGCATGTTGTACCACGGCGTAATCAAAGCCGGCGTCAATGGTAATCCCTTCTGAAGCAGGAATCGTCCATGGGGTGGTCGTCCAAACGACCATATAAGTGTCGTCATCTAAGACACCTTTACCATCGACAACTTTTTCACCGTAAAATGCTGATGGTGACGTCACATCGTGATATTCAACTTCAGCTTCTGCTAAAGCAGATTCTGATGACCATGACCAAAACACTGGTTTTTGACCACGATAAATCAAATGACGTTTAGCAAACGCCCCAAATACTCGGATTTGAGCGGCTTCAAATTCAGGTTTCAAAGTTAAATATGGGTTGTCCCATTCACCGGAAACGCCTAATCGTTTGAATTCTTCACGTTGACGATCAACTTGCTTCAACGCATATTCGCGACAAAGTTCACGAAATTCATTAGTTGACATCTTTTTACGGTCATAGCCCGCTTGTTGTAACTTTTGTTCGATTGGTAAACCGTGCGTATCCCAACCAGGGACGTAAGGAGCGCGGAAACCATTCATTGATTTGTAACGCACGATAAAATCTTTAGTGATTTTATTTAACGCATGCCCCATATGAATATCACCATTCGCATAAGGAGGCCCATCATGTAAGATAAACGTTGGTTTACCTTCATTTAATTTTTGACGGTGTTCGTAGACTTTGTTTTCAGCCCAAACATTTTGGCGTTCGGCTTCTTTAACTGGTAAATTACCACGCATTTTAAACTTGGTTTTACCGAGATTAAGCGTTTCTTTAACGCGCATTTGATCACTCCTTATAAATTTTGCCTATGTAATTTTGACAATCAAGCTTCGCAAGATTGCGACATTCTCGCCAGTCCGTCGCCGCTATTTGATAACGTTTCTAACACCAACTGGCAAGTCACCTACTCACTTGAACTCAATCAAATCACAATTACAATTAGCTTTTTTACCAAATCAATAAAAAATTCAGGATACAAAAAAAACTCCGTCCCTGGCAAGGGACGAAGTTATCGTGGTACCACCCAATTTTAGAATTGTTTAGATTCTCTCATAGCATGGTTAACGGTCATGAACCGGTCGACCTTACTCGTTTTCAGGTCAACATTCGGAGATGATCTGCCAAGATTTTAGGGACGACCGAATTTGCACTATCATCGGCTCTCTATGCGTTTAAAATCTTGGTTTGCTATTCTCCTCAAAACATTAATTAAAATTAAATTGTACCTTTGATTTTAGTCGACTTATTGTTTGGCGTCAACATCATCGTCTGGGAAAATTACGACGGTTTGTTGTTGCGCTTGGTCGCCACCGTCTGCGACGGGCGTTTCACTCGTCGCTGGATCAGTGATTTCAACGGTTGCTTCTGAGTTTACACTCGCGTTAGCCCCGTTGTCAAGACCGTCATCTTCTTTTAAAACGTGTTGGATTTCATGATAAGTTGAAGTATCCGTTTCGCTCAACAATTGATCCCAGTCTTTGCTCTTCACAACTTCCAATTGTGATTCTAACATCACTTGGAGCCGTTGACGGAAGACCCGCGTTTGTTTCTTTAGATCATCCGTTTCAACGGATAAACGCTTAGCCTTTTGTGAAGCTTCGTCAATCATTTGGTTCGACTTATCCGTCGCTTCACTGACAATGTCAGAAGCTTGCTTTTGCGCTTCACGGGTAATAATGTCGGCTTCCTTCTTCGAATTCGTCTTAACCTTATCGGCTGCTTCTTGGGCAACTAAGATTGATTGGTTCAAAGAATCCTTTAATTCGTTGAAGTACTTCAACTTACCTTCACTCGCGTCTAAACGTTCTTGGAGGTCCTTGTTTTCCTTTAAGGTAATTTGATAATCTTTAATGATTTGTTCGAGAAAATCATTAACCTCGTCAATATTGTAACCACGAAGTTTCGTGGAAAACTCTTTGTTATGAATGTCATCAGGACTTAACACCATGCTAAATTTCCTCCAATATCTATTTACTATGAATAATATCTAAAGTTATTCGCAACCGCGACTTCTTGGTCTCACCGCCAATGGCAGCTAAACGAACACGGCCATAATGTTGTACGCTCAACATATCTAATAAAGCGAGTTCATAATCGGCTTTCGTTAAGTCCGCCCAATTCAAACGAACTTTGGTGCCTTCAACTAATTCTTTGGCATGGTGCCGCGATAAATTGAAGGCCGCTTTGATCACGCTGTCCGCGCGCAAGGAGCTCACGGTGGTGGTGATCGTTTCCCAATCATTTTCCGGTTGAATGATATTGGTCAAAGGCACGGCAGTTAAATGTAACTTGGTTTTCCCAATCCGGTCAATTTGATCCCGGAAATAGTCCGCCATTTCGGTTTCACAACAAAACTGCCACTGTTCCCCATCCGAAATAATATCACCAAAAACGTCACGTTCGACGCCGGCATTCGCTAAGGTACCCAAAATCTGACCATGTTTTAACGTGGCAAACTTAACGGGGTACACAATGTTAAAGAGCGTAATTTGAAAATCAGCTGGTTGTGGTTCGTAATAGTTCGGGTAAAACAAAATACGTTTTAACTCGGCATGTTCGTAACCCCCAGCGGCCCGCATATGGACGTCATCAAGTTGATTGACCATTGTCTGGGCAATGAAGACTTGCCGCGGGTTTAAAAACGCGGTCAAGATTGGTCGATACTGGTCAGCGGTTTGCCGCAACCAACCAGTGACCTGTTCAATAAACGGAGCTTCACTATCGCGAAAATGTTGTTTTATATTATCATTCACGATACTATCCTCGTTACTTTAAATTTATTAGCCGACCCCAATCATTTGTAGCAAGTAGAATAAGCCAGTTTCGGCAAATTGCAAGACTAGCACAGCAATGATTGGTGAGAAGTCTAACCCGGCAATCGCCGGAATAAACCGACGAAAGACGCTCAAGAATGGTTCACAGATTCGACCCAAGAACCGGCCAACGCCGGTGTTATAAGCTCCTGGGAACCACGACATTAAGATATAAATCAAAATCGCCAATTGGTAAAGTTGGAACAATCTGCTGATTAAACTAAGTATCAGTACGCTCACCCCTCACCTATAAGCTATTTGGATTGAACTGACTAGTGGTACTTCCGGAAACTTCATAGTTTTCTGGAATACAGAGAAAAATCTCATCACCAATCCGTTCAATTTCGCCATTAATGGCAAATACCGTTCCCGTCAAGAAATCCACGATGCGGCGCGCCATCTCATCATCAACGTGATCAAAATTAACGATCACCGCTTGATTTTTTAATAGTTGCGACGCGATTTCTTTAACGTCCGAATAAATTTTCGGTTCAAATAACGCAATTTTGCTATTCACCGATTTACCACCTTGCATGGGCACGATTTTAGGGCCGTTGGCAGTCGTAGCTTGATTCGAATTCGTCGTTTCACGCGTCGGTTGAGACGTCGGCGTGGGATCTTCGAATTGATCATCGCCGACCCCGAAAAAGTTACTAAAACTAAACGCCATCGTTCATCGCTCCCTTCAACGTGCTATTTACGACGCCGTTTGAAGAATGGCGGCGTATCCAGCGAATCGCCATTGTTGTCATCGGTCTTTTTTTCTTCAGCTTGACTGTTGTCATTGAAGACATCGAAGTCCGTCTTTTCAACATTTTTGAATTCGTTATTGTTAACTGGCCGTGAACTGCTTGGTTCGCGACGGATGTCCCAGTTACCGAATGGGTCATTGTTGCTGGCCGCTGATTCGGGTTGGTTCATGTTAATGGGCGCATCACTACTTTTGGGTTGGTTGTCAACTGGCGTACTGAACATCCCACCGCGTTGTTGCGTTTGTGAACTCCGACTAACGGTGCTGCCTTGTTCCAATTCGCGTTGTTTTTGGTCAATCCCGGTGGCAATCACGGTAACCCGTACTTCGTCACCTAAGCTTTCATCAATTGAGGTCCCAAAGATAATGTTGACATCAGTCGTTGCGGCTTGTGACACAATATCTGAAGCAGCTTGAGCTTCATATAAGGACATGTCGGGGCCACCGGTGATGTTTAATAAGACTTGTTCGGCACCATCGATGGAAACTTCCAATAATGGTGATGAAATTGCTTCTTTGGTCGCATCGGCCGTCCGGTTTTCGCCGCTGGCTGAGCCAATTCCCATTAAAGCGGAACCTTGGTTTTGCATTACGGTCTTAACATCCGCAAAGTCCAAGTTAACGTAACCGGGTGACGTAATTAAGTCAGAAATCCCTTGGACCCCTTGACGTAACACGTTATCGGCTTCTTGGAAGGCTTCCATCATTGGCGTCTTCTTGTCAACGATTTCTAATAAGCGGTTGTTAGCAATGACGATCAACGTATCAACGTTGTCCTTCATTTGCGCAATCCCTTCAGCAGCGTTACGGGCACGTTTAGGCCCTTCAAACGTAAATGGTCGGGTCACAACCCCCACCGTTAAGGCACCGGAGTCCTTGGCGATTTTAGCGACGACTGGCGCCGCACCATTACCAGTACCCCCGCCCATTCCGGCGGTGACGAAGACCATGTCCGCCCCTTGTAAGGCTTCCGTTAAGGCTTCTTCACTTTCTTGGGCCGCTTTTGAGCCAACATCTGGGTTAGAACCCGCGCCCAAACCACGCGTTAATTTCGGTCCTAATTGAATTTTAGTTTCTGCATTGGAAGTTTGTAATGCTTGTACATCGGTGTTCGCCACGATGAACTCAACGCCTTTAACGTCCTCGGCAATCATCCGATTGACGGCATTACCACCACCGCCACCGACACCGATGACTTTAATATTAGCCCCTGAGTTCTGGGTTGCATCTAAAGAAAATTCCATAATTTTTCCTCCGTCATTCCTATCCTGATATTAATCAAAAAAGTGATTGAAGAACCCGCGGATGCGTTCACTGGCACTTTGTTGATTAGGATCCTGTTTTTTAGCAGGTTGTTTTTTGGTTGGTTTGGCTGGTTGTTGCTGTGGTTGCGGTGCCGGCGTTGATGATGCTGAATCCATCAACGGGTCGGCAATGTCTAGCGCCACGCTAGAACGGGTGTCACCAGTTAAGGCACTCTTCACCAACTTCGTTACATCGCTTAAGGCCGCTTGATATTTGATTACGGCTAATGCTTCATCAAATGACGGATGTCTTAAGCCCATTTGGCTCGGTGTGAATACCCGGACGTTGACGCCAAAGACTTGGGTTGCCAAGTCAGTGACGCCTGGTAACGCGGCAACACCCCCGGTCAGTACGATACCACCTGGTAAATCGAGCGCGTGAATAGCGCTCAAGTGGCTTTCAACTTTGCCAAAAATTTGTTCCAAACGGGCTTCAATAATTTCAGCTAAGTATTGTTCACTAATTTGGGTTGGCGTACTTTGACCAACCACATCTACTGGGAATTCAACTTCGTCATTGGCTTGCTGTGAATCGGCATTGCCATAGTCGCGTTTTAATTTCTCAGCATTTTCCATCGACGTATTTAAGACGACCGAAATATCTTTGGTAATATACTGACCGCCTTCTTGATCAACATAAGTATATTTGAGTTGATGGTCATGCACGACGGCCGCCGTTGTTTGACCACCACCCATGTCAATGATAATCGACCCAAAATCTTGTTCGCCATCGTTGAGCACTAATGAGCTTAAAGCTAACGGTGCAATCACGATTTGTTCAATTTGTAAGCCCGCTTTTTCAATCGCCTTACGCGTATTATGAATAATCGTTTTTGGACCGGTAAATAAAGTACCGTGCATTTCTAAGCGCACTCCGACCATGCCTCGAGGATCCGCAATGTCAGCGAAATCGTCAACGACGAATTCGTCTGGAATCACGTCCAAGATTTCCCGTTCAGGCGGGAGGCTTTGCACTAAAGCGGCGGCCGCAACTTTTTGCACGTCATCATTATTTATTTCTTTAGATTCATCGCCCACCGCAATCATCCCGCGGCAGCGTTCAACTTTTACTAAATTTGCAGGCACACCTGCGATAACTTTTTTTATTTCGATACTTGCTTTTTCTTCTGCTTGGCGTACTGCTGATTGAATCGCGGTGGCCGCTTTGTCAATATCGACAATCACCCCACGACTCAGACCATTAGAACGTTCGCTTCCCACACCAATAACGTTCATTTGTCCCTTAACACGTTCAGCAACAATGACTTTTATTGAGGTGGTCCCTATATCAAGTCCGACATAAATTCCTGAATTATCCATAATAGAGGAACCTCCTAGTAATTACATAAATATCCAAGGACTTTAGTTAACATATCCAATTATCCCTTATTTTACCATATCAGAAGCGCTTTTAAAAAGGGCTCAACCCGGATTTCAGCTAATTCTTCGTGTTTTTAAATGAATATGAATAAGCCCCAACTTCCAAGTTAATAATTCCCTTCGTTTTCATCTTGGCGACAATTCCGTTATAGTAGGTCATTTTGCTGGCAAACGTTGAAATGGTGGCATAAACTTCGTTGCCATCATTCATGTACAAATGTACACGTTCTGGGTTAGCTTTATTTGGCGCATACCGAATTTCGGAAATGTTGTGTTTGACTGCTGAAGGTAATTTGGCGTATTGCGCAATCATCTTTTGCAAGCGCGCCCCGCTTTTGAAATTATTATAAATCGGATAACCACCACCAGGTTGCGAATAAGTCGTGCTCAAAATGCGACCGTTTTCTAAAACCCGTTGATAATGACTGCCAGTGACTAAATAACCAGCAATCCGAATTTCGTTAACTTTTACTTTGATTTGGTTGTAACCAACCAACTTGGTACTAACTTTACCGACTTGCGGATTAGCTTTAAGAGCCGCCTTGCTCGTCGCCGTATCATGCCCAATAACTGCCCAGACGGAAACGCCTGGCTTGATATTGGTCGCGTGTTCGACTTGTTTGGTCGTCAACTTTTCAGTTCCACTAATCGTCACTTTTTGAATGTGACTGTAAGGCGAAATGAAGTAACCCGCAATGATGATTCCCATTAAAAACAGGCCGATTAATAAGGCGGCCCGTTTGGTAACTAACTTCCGGCGTTGCGTTTTGAGCTTCGGCAACTTATCGCCAATGCGAATCCGCTTGCCCGACCACTTAAAATGACGTTTTTCCTCATCCGCGTGATTAGCCGCCGCTTCACGTTGATAGCGTTCCCAAGGGGTTAGTTGGTCAAGCCGTTTCTTTTCATTTTTCGGCTTGCGTTTAAAAATGGCCATCGCACCGACCCCTTTCAAGCTAGCATTAGCTTAGCGATTGATTGCCGTTTCTAAGACTTGTAACAATTGATCAGCCGCATCGGGCATCCCCAGCTTTTTAGCGTTAGCGGCCATCTTTTGACGACCAGTTTCATCAAGCATCAAGCTGTCGACCGCGTGCAATAAGCTCGTGGCATTCAAATCAGCTTCTTTGACTAATTCGGCCGCCCCGGCGTCCACTAAACTTTGGGCATTCTTCGTCTGATGGTCATTAGTGACATACGGACTGGGCACTAAAATCGACGGAATACCGAGCGCGGTAATTTCGGCGATACTAGTAGCCCCGGCCCGTCCAAGAATCGCGGCAATCTCCGGTAAAATCGCCGGCATATTTTTGATGTACGGTTCGATTTTAACATTCGGGGCTAGCGCTGTCTGGGCCAGACCATTCATAATTTTGTTGTAATGGACTTGGCCGGTCACGAATAAGGTCTGATAGTCGCGTTGATTTAATTCCGGAATCGCCGCCGCGGTCGCTTCATTGATGCGCGCGGCTCCCCGGCTCCCACCAAAGATTAAGACTGTTGGCACATCATCTTTAAGGCCTAATGCTTGTAAAGCCGCCGTTTTTTGAATGTTTGCCACCTGTTGGGCGCGGGGGTTCCCCGTCATCACAACTTTCTTTTCAGGAAATTGTGAGCGCGCACTTTCAAACGAAATCGCAATCTTGTCGACGAAGTGGCTCAAAAACTTGTTTGTTACCCCAACGACCGAATTCTGTTCGTGGATCACCGTGGGAATGTGCATCTGGCTAGCCGCAAACACGACCGCCCCACTCACATAACCCCCGGTACCCACGACAACGTCTGGCTTGAACTCTTTAATATATTTGCGCGCCGTCACGACACTCTTTAAAAACAGCCAAACCGTTTTAAAGTTTTGCGGTGACAATGAGCGCTTGAAACCTTGAATCTTGATGGTTTTAAAATCGATGCCCCGTTCGGGAACGATGCGACTTTCAAGGCCGCGATGCGTCCCAACATAGAGGACTTCAGCATGCTTGTCATGCGCTTTTAACGCATCGATTAAGGCTAAGGCTGGATAAATGTGACCACCCGTACCACCGCCTGATATCATTAGTCGCATTAATTTTCTTCCGCCTTTCCAGTTAATTTTTCAATTGCTTTAATATAACGATCACCACGAACTTCGAAGTTCGGGTATTGGTCCCAGCTGGCACAGGCCGGTGACAACATGATGATGTCACCCGGTTGGCTTTGTTGCCAAGCTAATGGCACCGCGGTTTCACAATTTTCAGTGAACTCGATATCGTCAATGCCAGCTAGCTTGCCAGCATCGGCGACTTTTTGCGCCGTTTCACCGAAAACAATCAAGGTTTTAACATGATCTTTTAAGGCCGGTGCTAATTTTTCAAAAGTATTGCCACGATCCAAACCACCTGCTAACAATACGACCGGTTGATCAAAGCCGCGTAAGGCCATTTCGGTCGAAACTAAGTTTGTCGCCTTGGAGTCGTTATAAAATTGGCGGCCTTCGTAAGTTTCCACGTATTGTGTCCGATGACGGACCCCGGAAAACGTCTTTAATACTTGGACGATACCCGCAGTCGCAACGCCTTGGAGTTTAGCCACGACAATGGCGGCCAGTGCATTTTCAACGTTGTGGTCACCCGGAATTTTGATGTTCTTGGCCGCCATAATGTATTCATCTTGGAAGTACAACTTGCCGTCAACTTCATAAGCACCGGCCTTAGTTTTAGCTTGCCGCGAAAATGGCACGACTTGGGCTGGCGATTGTTTAGCCAAATTTTGCCATTCATCACTATCCCAATTGATGACAAAATAATCATCCGGCGTTTGATTCATCGTAATGCGCATCTTAGCCTTAATGTAATTTTCACGCGAACCGTGATAGTCCAAATGGGTCGAGTAAATATTCGTAATAACGGCAATGTGGGGATGGAGCGTTTTAATCCCACATAACATAAAGCTCGATAATTCGGTCACCATCGTGTCATCGGCGGTCGCTTTTTGGGCCACGGCCGATGCCGGCACGCCGATGTTACCGGCCACATATGCTTTACCGGCGGCAGTGCGTTGGTTCAACATCGCCGTAATTAAAGTCGTCGTGGTCGTCTTCCCATTGGTCCCGGTAACCCCGATGAGTTCGCCTTCCAGAATTTGTGAGGCGAGTTCCACTTCCGTAATGACCGGAATGTTTTTTTCAATGGCGCCCGCCACGATTGGATTGGTGTATGGAATGCCGGGATTTTTGACCACAACTTTGAAGTCTTCATCTAAAAGTGAAAGTGGATGACCCCCAGTGATAACTTTGATGCCATCATTTAACAATTCTTGGGCATCCGGATTTTCATCAAAATCCTTTTTATCGTTAACGGTCACAAAGGCCCCCAATTTATGGAGTAAGCGTGCGGCATTCATCCCGCTCTTTGCCAAACCTAATACTAATACTTTTTGGTTGCGATACTGTTCAACCGACTTCATATACCAAGATCTCCCTAAATTTATTTGTCATTAATTTGTTTGTTTAAATAAGTTAGTTGTTAACTTGCCGCCTACCGGTTCGCAACTGCCAACCAGCAGGCGGCAACCTACTACTAAGGTTGCCGTTTAACTAAATAATGGTCGCAACGCTAATCGCAGCTGCGACTAGTCCGACCGTCCAAAAGACGATATCAATTTTCCATTCACTCCAGCCCTTCATTTCGAAGTGATGGTGAATCGGACTCATTAAGAAGATCCGTTTCCCCGTTAACTTGAACGAAGCGACTTGTAAAATAACGGAAGCTGTTTCGATGACAAAGATAATCCCAATCAACAATAACGATAATTCATGATGGACCAAGATGGACACTGCGGCTAAGGCGCCCCCTAAAGCTAAGGAACCCATGTCGCCCATGAAAATTTTTGCTGGTTTATGGTTAAAAACGAAGAATCCAAGTAATGAGCCAACTACGGCCACACAGAACAATGCCACATCGGTTTGATGTTGGTGCAACGCGATAATGGCATAAGCCCCAAACGCAATCGTCGCTTGACCGGCGACTAATCCGTCCAACCCATCGGTCAAGTTGACCGCGTTGGAGAACCCGACTAGCCAAATAATGACAAAGACCATGTACCAAATTCCCATCGTCCAATCACCAAATCCAGGCATGTGTATGCCCATTGGTAACTTTTCGTGTTGGTAAACGACGGTCAAAATGATGGCACCGACAATTTGGCCAAGTAGCTTTTGCCAAGCCTTCAAGCCTTCATTTTGCTTCCGCCATAACTTGATACTGTCATCCCAGAAGCCCAGCGCCCCGTATAACACGAGGATAAACATCAAAATCCAAGTCGTTGGCCGCAATTGGCCTTGCCATAATCCGACCCAAATCGTCGTGACCAAGATCGCGATAATGAATAGTAACCCACCCATTGTCGGCGTCCCGGACTTTTTCTCATGCCAAGACGGGCCTTCTTCACGAATCATTTGCCCTTCTTTGCGGGCGCGGAAATACCGAATCAAGGACGGCATTAACGCAAAGACAATGATAAACCCACTGACTAAAGTGGCGATCCATTCTAATAAACTCACAACAATTCTCCATTCTAAAACTAGTTATTTCAAGGTGACACTTAACGCTTGTTTTGATTCAATCGGATTACCTGCCGAGATACTTTGAGCACTCACGTACCCAGTCCCACTGGTGGTCAATTTTACACCTGTCAAATCAGCAAAATCAGCAACTTCACTAGCTGACCAACCGGATAAGTTCGGCATGTACATTTGACCATTAGTCACTAAGATGACCCGTTGCTTGCTCGTCAAGACGGTCCCCGATGAGACGGACTGCTTAACGATTCGCGAGCCTTTACCCACGACAATTGGCGTAACGCCAATCTTTTTCGCCTTAGCTTCGGCAGTCTTAGTACTTTGACCAGTCAAATCTTGCATCTTGATGGTCGTCGTCTTCGTTTCACTAGCCTTTTGTTCATCTAGTGCCCGGCGCATGACCGGCTTGAAAATTTCCGCCATATCTTCTGACGCGGACGTCCCATTTAAGGTCGGTTGCTTCATCGTGATATACAAGATGTATTTTGGATTTTTAGCCGGCGCCATCCCAACCACGGAGTACAAGTACGAGTTATCACCCGTTTCGTAAGTACTCCCATTGCTGACTTGGGCGGTCCCGGTCTTAGCGGCAATGCGGTAACCATCAATCTTAAACGCTGAACCGGTCCCATAAGATTTATAAACAACGTCTTGCATGTGGTCCAAAACGGAACTCGCCGTTTTCGACGTTACCGGGGTGCCAACGACCTTCGTTTTGGCCTTGTAAACGGTTTTGTGCGTATTCGGATTAGTAATCTTTGAAACAAAATATGGCTGTAACATCTTACCATTATTTGCAATCGCCGTGAAGCCACGCAACATTTGCATGGCCGTGACTTGAATCCCTTGACCAAACGCCGTATCGGCCTGTTCAATCGGGTAAGTAAACTGGATTGAACCAGTCTGCTCATCTTGTAGGCCACTATTCGTACTCGTCCGCAACCCAAATTTCTTAATGTAATGGAGCCATGTTTTAGCCCCCATCGTTTGTTCCAAGTGCGCCATGGCAACGTTACTTGATAGGGCAAACCCCTTGGCATAGGTGATATTACCCCAACCACTGGTATTCCAATCCGGCACCGTCTTGCCATCAATTTTGTAAGTCCCACTGGCGACGGTCGTGTTGGCATTGTAATTACCACTATTAATCGCGGCCGCCATCGTGAAGACTTTCATGGTCGAACCGGGTTCATAAGTGTCTTCGACGAGCAAGTTACGCCACATCTTCGACAGTCCACTCTTAGTTTGTGCGTTGAAAGTCGGTCGTTGACTCGTGGCTAAAATGGCTCCAGTTTTGGCGTTCATCAAGGTCGCCGTCATCGACTTGGCATTGACTTGTGACTGAACTTCGGACATTTTCGTTTCGAGCAACGTTTGCAACTTCGTATCAATCGTCGTATAAACGTTGTTCCCGTTTTTGACCTGCTTGCCAGTATCGGTCTTACCTTGGTACCCGCTCGTCGTGACCGTCTTACGGCCATCGGTCCCCGACAACACTTTGTTGTAAGCTAATTCAATGCCCATCGCGCCATTTAACCGGGTTTGATCACTACCACTCACATTTTTACTGTTTGTCAAACCAACCAGTTGTGACGCAAAGACGCCGTTAGGATACAAACGGGCTTCCGACTCAATAAAATGCAACCCACTGACGTTTTGGGCGTCAATTTTCTTTTTAGTCGTTAGCGAAATGTTTTTCCCGGCCGTCCCAAATTCAATTTGGAATTTACCAGTCCCTTTTTGCAAAGTCGCTAACGCTTTTTTATAACTAATTGGCAAATACTTCGATAGTACTTTGGCGGCCTGCACATTATTTTTGACATACAAGGCCTTACCACTCGCGCTCTTTTGATTTTTCGCCATAATGGCGTACAACGTATACGTACTAGTATCTTCAGCGATAGCATCGCCATTAGCCGTATAGATGGTTCCGCGTTTAGCGGTGATGGTTTGATCATCGGTATAGAGCTTTTTGGTCGCCGCCGCCAGGTTAACCCCGTTGACACGGCGACCAATCGCGATATACGAAAAACGAATGACCAAAACGCCAAAAATCAGAATCGCGATAAAAAATAGCCATTGGCCAAAGACTTTACGATTTTCTTTTGGTGACCGTTTCGAATTCATTCGTTGTTTGTTGTCATTCATTTGTAAACATTCCTTATATTACCGTTGTTGAGCGATAGACCGTACTGCTTAGCAATTTTGTTTAAGCGGGTCCGGCTCGAAAGTTCACTAATTTGTTGGGCCGCCGAAGTATTACTTGCTTGTACTTTGGTGACTTTGTTTTGCACACTGCTCAATTTGCTTTGCGAATTGCTGACGGCAATATTCGTTGACACGAGTAAAATTGCCAATCCGAAGACGACGAGACTAAAACCCACACACAAGACCTTTTCAAAACTCGAAAATGGTACCCGTTGCGTCTTGATAGCGGGATTCGGGGATACGACATTTTTATGTACCGGGTTGGTCGTAGCACCGGGGGTTTCGCGTGGCAGCTCCCGTGCCAATCCATTTTGGGCCATTTTAAATCACTCCTTTAAATTTGTGTAAACGCTACTTATTGATTCGTTCGATGACGCGCAGTTTAGCACTACGCGCGCGCCGGTTAGCCGCAACTTCGTCATCACTTGGAAGAATCGGTTTGCGATTAACTAACCGGTAATCAGGTTGCATTTCCGCCGGAATCACTGGTAACCCCGGTGGTAACTCTGGCAAATCACTGTGTTCTTTAAAGATGGTCTTCACGAGCCGATCTTCTAATGATTGGAACGTAATGACACTGACGCGCCCCGGCACGCCAATCAGGTCAACCGCTTGCTCTAACGACGTTTCCAATACGCCAAGCTCGTTATTGACCGCGATACGAATCGCCTGAAAGACCCGTTTGGCCGGATGACCACCCGTACGACGGGCGCGGGCCGGAATGGCCTCTTTAATGATGTCAACGAGCTGGCCAGTCGTTTCGATGGGGGCGTGTTCCCGCTCCCGTTCAATCGCCCGCGCCACTTGTTTAGAGAACTTTTCTTCGCCATAGCGATAAAAAATTCGGACTAAGTCGGTATACGGCCAATCATTGACCACTGTTTGGGCCGTCAACGGAGCACTTTGATCCATGCGCATATCTAGTGGCGCATCGTGTTGATATGAAAAGCCCCGCTCGGCATTGTCAAATTGCGGTGACGAAACGCCTAAGTCATAGACGATACCATCAACTGACAGGATACCGCGATCCGCTAATTCCGCCTTTAAGTTGGCAAAATTGCTTTTGATGAAGGTCAATTGCCCACTAGCAACATATTCCGCCAGATTTTCCTGATTATAATCAATCGCCGTCTGGTCTTGGTCAAAACTAAACAAATGACCATCGGGACCAAGTTGTTTCAAAATTTCACGCGAGTGGCCCCCGCCACCTAACGTACAATCCACGTAGACGCCCGCCGGTTTAATGGCTAAAGCGGCCACCGCTTCGTGTAGTAAAACCGTTGTATGTTCAAATTCTGCCACGTCCGGGCCCCCTTCCTAAAATTCACTAGTTTAAAAATCAATCAAATTTTCAGCTAAATCGTCAAAGTTTTCAGCGGTTTCCGTTTCAAAGGCCTGCCACTTTTCGGCACTCCAAATTTCGAATCGGTCGGAAACCCCAACAATCACGCATTGTTTCGCTAATTTGGCATATTGCCGCAAGGTACTCGGAATCATCATGCGGCCTTGTTTGTCTAATTCACATTCAGCTGCTGCTGAATAGAAGAACCGGACAAAGGCCCGGGCATCTTTTTTAGTTAACGGCAAGTTGTCTAATTGGTCTTGTAACGTGCTCCAGCGGGCTTCCGGATAGCCAAAAATACAGCCATCCATCCCCCGAGTAATTACAAAATGATCCCCAAGTAACTCGCGAAACTTGGCGGGGATGATTAAACGACCCTTGGCATCCAAGGCGTGTTCAAATTCTCCGAAAAACATCTTGGATGGCATCGTTTACTCAACCCCTTTCATTAAACATAATTAAGTCTACCACACCCCCCCACTTCCTACCACACCGTTTTGTTACTTTTCCGAATTGTTAACAAAATGTCAAAAAAGTCCCCACCTAATCACGTTTCGTTAGGTGGGGACTTGTGGGGCTTATTTTTTATTATCAGCGGACTTAACTTATTAAAGCTAACCCTAAGGCGGCGACGTAAACGACGATGGTCACTAAATCGCACAGCCGCCAATATAGCTTAAAGAAGCGCCAATATAAGATTTCACCACGTTGAATGACTTCCAACACCGTCAAACCGATGCCAAAAATCATTAGTGAGATGATTTCATAAGGCAACAGTGAACTTTCCGTTGTTTGTAACGTCAAAAAGTGGGTAAAAATTAGTAATAGTGGGGGCCAAAAATCAAGCACATTGAGCCGACGCGGCCAAAATCGACCTAGTAACCGCCGTATGACTAGTAAAATGACGGTTACCGCCGCTAATAACGCAATCTGACCGAACCAAGTCGTAAATAGGTCGTGCATTGCAAATTCCTCCAGTTAGTATCGCTATTATTATAGGGATTATCGTTAAACTTTTCAATTCCCACCGCCAGCCCTATAATAGTTAACAAATTATTAATAAAGGTGGTTCCCATGATACAATATTTTGCCACGGGCGACGACGGCCGTTTAACAACTAGCCCGGCAACCGATCGGCCCTACTGGATCAACGTTGAACGCCCAACAATTGATGAAATCAATCAGTTAGTTCAACAATTTAACTTGCCACGTGATTATTTAACGGCAATTTTAGATAATGCTGAAATTTCGCGGACCGAACAATTGCAAGTTAGTAGCCCCACCAAACCCATTTTGATTATCATGCAATTTCCAAAATTAACGACCAGCGACCTGGGCTATTTAGAATATCGCGTTTATCCGTTTGCGTTGATTTTAACCGATGACGTGGTTTTAACTGTCAGTAATTACCCGGCTAGTTTTATTCAGGACTTTGTCATGGACCCCGAGTCATCACGTCTCAGCCTTGCTAATCACGAGAATTTTGTCTTAGCAATTATGTGGTATATCTCACACGCTTACGTGACGGCCCTCGACCACATCAATATCAAAACTGCCACGCTCGAACGCAATTTAAACCGCGCCACGCATAACGAACAGATTTTTCGCATCATGGCGTATCAAAAGTCGCTCATTCGCTTCAATGCGGCCCTGGCTCAAAATACCCCGGTCCTCAAAGCCGTCGAAGCTTCAGCGGCCCATTTTAATGCGCCCGACCATCAAGCTTTGACCGACGACATCATCATTGAAAATCGTCAAGCCGCTGATATGACCAATACGACCAATCAAATTTTACAGCAGTACAGTCAAATGGTCAGTTCGGTTATTTCAAACAACTTAAACGACGTGATGAAGGTCTTGACCTCAATTACGTTGATCATGACGATTCCGACGATTATTGGTGGCATTTACGGCATGAACGTAAAACTTCCCGGTGCCAGCATCGTGCATGCCTTCAGTTGGATCATGCTGGGCACGATTATTTTGTGCATCATTACGATCGAATATTTACGGAATCACGATTATTTCTAAATCGTGAATTGAAAAAAAGACCATTCCACGTTAAACTAGGAAAGAATTACTAAAAAGTGTGGTGGCAACGAACCTAATGAAAAAGAAAAAGTCCACGTTCCAAAAAATTACGATGGTCATCGTATGGGTCATGATTATTTCCATGATCGGCTCATTAATCTTGACCGCACTCTCTGGCTTAGGCTGGTTATCTTTCTAACGGAACTAAACGTGCAACTAAAAAATCAGCTACGACGCAATGTCGTGGCTGATTTTTTTACCATACAACTCGTCTGTTTTCGAACCTCGGCCTCCAGCAGTGGTTGGTCATTGCCGCAATTGGCCGACCGTAATTCCATCGTTCTAGGACCGGTCCAAGCCTGAGGAACGTCTTGAACCTCGCTTTTGAGCCCGAAACCCAGGTCTCAAAAGACGCCCGTGGTGTAAACGGCCAAAAAACGCCCGTTAACGCCACTTTCAGAACGATTCCATTACGGTCAGCCAATTGCTAATTTCATCTCAGTTTCAACAACAGCATTAAGTATATACAACTTTGGCTGAACATTTTCGATGAGAGTTAGTCTAATCAAAATAGCCGCTGATAATCTCCCCCAAGAAAGAGCCTCTTTGAAGATAGGCTATCTAGGCAAGCTTCAAAGTGAGGTTCGCACTGGTCGCCTCGGCTACTGGAATTTCTACTGACCGGAAGTAGCAACTGCCGGTAGCCAAAAATTTTATTTCAGACTCGACAAAAGGATTGAATTTCTGGCAATCATCGACATCATACGCTACTCATTACTGTCGATGATTCTTTCTCCATATTAGCTATTATTACAGCAAGTTGACTTGGCCCAGCTTAAAGTCAATTAACATCATAACCACTAAAAACATAATTTATAAACAACACACCACAAAAGCAGCAACATAAAAGGAGTGACCACAAAATTATAGCCACTCCCTTGTTATTTAAAAATCAATTTAGCTGTCGGCTGAACGTAATGGAAGTCGCTATGCGGGTGGTGTAAGCGGAATTGTTTTGTATCCCGTTTACACCACGGACGCCTTTTGAGACTTGCTTTTCAGGCTTGGACCGGTCCCCATAGCAACTGGAATTACGCTCAGCTGGCAGCGGCAAATTTCAATTCACTAACTCGGCGCGGGCCCATCCGAACTAGGTGGTTCTTCAGCGCTCGGTTGGCGATAAACCTTGCGCGGCTTACTGCCTTCGGACGGCCCGACCACGCCACGTTCTTCCATCTCATCGACAATCCGGGCAGCCCGGTTGTACCCAATCCGGAAGCGGCGTTGTAACATCGACACACTCGCGGATTGTTGTTCCGTGACGAGTTCGACGGCATCGGCGTAATATTCATCTTCACCATCACGTGGATCACCACCATTACCACTATCGGCCTCGTCATCTTTAACGAGCATCGAATCATCATAATCAGCGGTTTGTTGGTCCTTAATGAAGTTAACGACCTCTTCAACATCGTGGTCCGAAATATAGGCCCCTTGGACCCGCAATGGTTTGTTCATGCCCATTGGTTGATACAACATATCCCCGCGACCAAGTAGTTTTTCGGCCCCATTACTATCAATAATGGTCCGCGAATCCGTCCCGCTGGAAACCGCAAACGCCATCCGGGACGGCACATTGGCCTTGATTAACCCGGTAATGACATCGACAGATGGTCGTTGCGTGGCCAGAATCATGTGAATGCCGGCCGCTCGCGCCATTTGCCCTAAGCGAATAATTGCATCTTCAACTTCACTAGAAGTGACCATCATCAAATCGGCCAATTCATCAACAATCACGACAATATATGGCAAGACCGGTCGATTTTGGCCGTCTTGGGAATTTTGCTGTCGAATATACTGATTGTACCCTTGCATATTGCGTTGATGGGAATCCGCAAACAACTCATAGCGCCGTTCCATTTCAGCCACGACCTTATGCAAGGCCCGCGCCGCTTTTTTCGGTTCGGTCACGACGGGCGTTAACAAATGTGGAATCCCATTATAAATGCCTAATTCAACTTTTTTCGGATCAATCAACATAAATTTCACTTGGTTCGGTTTCGTGTTCATTAATAATCCGGTGATCATCACATTAATAGCGACTGACTTCCCACTCCCAGTTGACCCAGCAATGAGTAAATGCGGCATTTTCGACAAGTCTGCCGTCACTAAGTTACCGGAAACGTCGCGGCCCAGTGGGACTTCCAGCGGCTTAGTTGGATGCGCCGGTTGGGCTTCGACAATATCGCGAAAGGCGACCGTCGAGATTTGTTTATTCGGCACTTCAATCCCAATCAACGATTTCCCAGGAATCGGCGCTTCAATCCGTAAATCTTTAGCAGCCAAAGCTAACGCTAAGTCATCGGCTAAATTGACGACTTTACTAACTTTGACCCCAACTGCCGGATGCAATTCATACTTCGTGACGGACGGCCCTAAGCTGACATGTTTAACTTCTACTTGTACCCCAAAACTAGCTAACGTCGTTTTGAGCTTTTGTGAGTTAGACTCAATCGTGGCATATTCCGCACTTTGGTCCGTCTTGGGAATCTTCGTCAATAAATCAGCCGTTGGTAATTGATAATCTGATTCATCAGCGACTTCCGTTCCTTGTAAGTCATCGGCATCTTTGGCACTAGTCTCCGGTGCCGCGGACGCCGACTTTTCATTATCGCTAGCGACCGTGATATTCATATCGTCAGCGGGCGCCGCACTGATTGGGGCGGTCGATACGGGCGCGGGTGGTACCGGAGTGGGCGCCGTTGAGGTTGGTACCGTATCGTTTGTTTCAGTCGGTTCAGTAGGCTGTGACTCAGCTTGTTGATTTTCCTTTAATTGCTGTTTGACGCGCCACCGTGCAATCTGTACGCGCACATAGTGGGAAACTTTTTCATAGCCGGCATGCACATGATCACCCGCGATGAGTAAGCCGTGCCGGACTGCCTGCATTGTTTCGTGAAACGGTAAGTTAAAGGCAATAAAGATCCCCGTAATAATTAAAATAATCGCGATTAAGATCGTCCCTAAATTGGCCAACAACGGATACGTAATACTATATCCGAGCGCCCCCACTAAACCACCACCGAGATTGGCTGACACCCCGCCGGTCGCAAAGTCATTTTTAATTAGGCGCCAAGTGATGCCTAAAAATTCGGTATGGCGATTCAATTGATTAAACGTTGGAATTTCCAAGAGTAGTAAGTAACTGAAAATAATTAAGTTACCACCCGTCCACCACCGCCAACTGATTTTAGGCCAATGTCCAAAAATCATTAAGTACGCCATGATTAATAACGTTAAGCCGGCTAACAATGGTGACGCATTCCCAGCGACGAGCCGAAAACACTCGGCAAAAAAGTTACCGACTAAGCCGAGTTGCCAAAAGGCGAAGACGGTAATCAAGACGCCGACGAGGCCAATAATATTTCCCGTCATTTGTCGCTTAACGACGGCCTTCGTCGGTTTCTTACGCCGAGTTGTGGTTGACCGTTTTTTAGTTGTTCGTTGCTTTGACGCCACGCTAATTCGTCCTTTCTGTGCTAATTTAGTTCTATTGTACCAAACTTACGTTCTAAATGGGGCAACGATAAAAAAGGGCCCCAGCTTTACTAACCACGGGGTCCTTTCGTATCGAATCAATTATTTCAATTTATCATTTTCATAATGATGCGACCGTTCTAAGCTCAAAAAGTTTTGTTGACGCAAGGCTTCATAGATGACAATCGCCGCCGAATTCGATAAATTCAAGGCGCGGATATGGGTGTCATCTTGCGGAATGCGAATCGCTTTTTCCGGATATTGGCGCATAAATGGTTCCGGCAAGCCCGTCGTTTCTTTTCCAAACAAGAAATAGTGATCCTTGTTTGTATCACTGTAATCGACGTCAGTATAGTCGTGTTCGGCAAATTTTGACACCAAGTATAGTTGGTCTAAATCGGGAATACTGGCTAAAAAGGCTGGTAAGTCGGCGTGATAAGTAATGTCGACACTATCCCAGTAATCTAAACCGGCCCGTTTTAAGTGCTTGTCGTCAATTTTAAAGCCCAACGGTTCAATCAAATCCAAATGAGTGTCAGTCCCAGCACAAGTCCGCGCAATATTACCAGTATTGGCGGGCATTAATGGTTCAAATAACGCAATATGATTAGTCACAATAATCTTCCTTTTAATTAAGATGTTACCTTTTATCATACCATGAGTCGCCACCGTGAACCTAGTCTTTCTATTTAGAATACGCTTTATTCGCTCACTGACTTAACATTATTTATACTAAAGATAACTAATCAAGCCTAGGAGGTTTCAAACATTATGAAAATTATGATTATCGGTGCCACTGGGATGGCTGGTCGCGCCATTACCGAGCTCGCCTTAGCCCGTGGCCATCAAGTCTTAGCGATTGGCCGCAATGCCGACAAGTTAGCCGCCTTACCGGCGAATACTCAATTGACCACCCGCGCCGTGGACGCTTTTGAACTCACCAAAACTGATTTAACGGCCGTAGATGTCGTGGTGGACGCCATGGCGGCCGCCCCCGACCACGCATACTTGCACGTTGACTTGGCGACCCAATTAGTCGCCAAATTACGCGACACTGAGCACCCCCGCTTAGTCTTTATTTTAGGCGCTGGCAGCTTAACGACTGGGCCGGACCATCACTTATTCGTGCACGACTTAGAACAAGATCCAGCCGCCGCTAGTTTTATCGCCGTCCCTCAAAATCAATTAACTGAATTGAAGTTCTTGCGGACCGTCACTAACGTCAATTGGGTCGGCTTCTCGCCGGCTGCGGATTTTCACGCCGGCCCCGCCGTCGCACCCATGTACGGTAAAGATGAATTACTCGTCAACTTCCACGGCGATTCGGCGACTAACTCCGGTACGATGGCCACTGCCGTCTTAAATGAAATTGAACAACCGGCGCATCGACAAGAACGCCTCACCGTTGCCAATCAATAAATTTATATTTTTGGTAGATTGCAAATTTAATCCGAATTTTTGGACAAATTGTTCAGCATAACCT
>NZ_AYGX02000117.1 GCF_000498955.2 Lactiplantibacillus fabifermentans DSM 21115
TCAGCCGCACTCCAGGTTGTGTTAGGGCCCGCTACTAACGTGCTGTCTTTAGTGTCAATTGACGTTTGATCAATGTTATATGTTAAATAAATATCTGTAGGCTGATTACTTTCTCCATAGATTCCACTAAGATTGCTATTTGCAGAAACATAATAATAACTTACCCCATTTTTTTTAATGAGAGAAGTAGGTATTACATTATAGCTACTACCAATACTATTAGCTACTAAAGTAGTTGGAGTGCTTAACTCCGTACCATTTTTATCAACATAATGAACAGTAATGTCTGAATATATAGTTGCATTAACAGATTGAGTTACTGTATTTCCATCACTGTCAGTAACTGTATAGATAATGGTGTAAACTCCATTTTTATTATTATTCCAAGCGTTAACAAAATTGGTATCATCTTTTATAGTGACAGTGGAACTTAGATTTCCATCCTCAACATCAGATGCTGTTACGCCATCAAGCAACCATTCAGTAATATCAGAAACAGTGGTACCTTGCTTAATATCTTTATCTGTCGCTGTTATTTTAGGCACAAAGCCACTGTTATTAATATTTTGAAAATATCCTGAAGTCCAGCTTTCTTGTGCAGTTGTTATATAATCAGACTCATATTGATCCGTCAAAATATACTGACTATTAAGATCCGGGGTAGTAGCAACTATACCTAAAACATACCATCCAATATCCATATTATCAGGTATCGATATTTTTACAGTTTGATCATCTATTTGAGTTGTTGACCAACCTACAGATGCTAATGTTACATAACTTTTGGACGTATTAGGATACCCGCCCTTTTCTGTTATATAAATATTATCAGCCTGTAGGGAAGCACCTGTGCCAGAAATACTTAAAGTTATTGTTCGACCTGTCTTATCATTTTCAGAATTAGTATAAAATCCTGGATCAACTACAATATTAAAGTCCATAGACTGCATATCTGGCAAATAGTAGTTTTTTCCACTAATATATCCTACATAATTATCCTGTATACCAGTATATCCATAATCTCCATTTCCTATAATTAATCTTTTACCATTATAGGTCCCGCTTCCGCCAGAACTAGCTTTTGTATTGAAGCTGGTACCACCAGTTATTGCTACTGAAGTATTATTTAAAGATGCCGTAATGATATTGTTAGAAGTATCGGCGGCAGCCGTATGCAAATTAACTATGAAGTTAATTCCCGCATTAGAAATATCAGTATTGAACGTATATGTTATTGTCCCACTGGTTTTATCATAAGCTAAGCTGCCATAAGTTGTACCACCATTTAACTGAATATTGTCCCAATTAATCGAGCTAGGATTAGATACTGTAAAAGTTAACTTTGTCCCATTAGATATGGTTGCACTTTTTTCAATACTCGTATTTAGCGCTATAACGCCTCCTCCACCAGAGAAAGTATCCCCATTATTAAAGCTTGAAGTAACATTCACTCCTGTAGTATCTGTTTGACTTGACGAGTTGTCCGTTGCTAATTTAGCATTGCTAATTCCCACTTTTGCTGCACTACTGTTTGTATCAGCATTCACTGCACTGCTACTGCTGGCACTAGTCGCATCGGTCTTTATTGCACTGCTACTACTTGCGCTGGCGGCATCGGCATTTACTGCACTGCTACTACTTGCGCTGGCGGCATCGGCATTTACTGCACTGCTACTGCTGGCACTAGTCGCATCGGCCTTCGCTGCACTGCTACTTGCGCTGGTCACATCGGCCTTCACTGCACTACTACTGCTGGCACTAGTCGCATCGGCCTTCGCTGCACTGCTACTGCTGACACTAGTCGCATCGGCCTTCGCTGCACTGCTACTGCTGGCACTAGTCGCATCGGCCTTCGCTGCACTGCTACTGCTGGCACTAGTCGCATCGGCATTTACTGCACTACTTGAGGTGCTGGTAGCTGTCACATCAGCTGACACTGGACGGTTGGTGACTAGCATCCCTAATCCCAGCGAAAATAATGAAATCCCCATGACAGCCCAATTCTTACCGCATTTATATAATTTATAATGCGTTTTAGTCTCTCCAAAATAATTATTCCTTAACATAAAAGAACCTACCTTTCACACTATTTTAAATAAAATGTTGACATTAAAGCCCCAGCTTATCAAGGTTATCCAACCATTTAAATTAGAACAGAAACTACTAATAATCTCTGATATTCCTTAAATTGGGCCTATCTTTCGCACGAAAGTTATTTAAAATCATGCTAAAAACGCATAACTATAAACATCCTCAATAAACTACATTAATAATAACACACTCAAACTTTAATTTTAATCACATGCAAGTAAATACTGTGCAATTAGTTCTTTTAATTACGTATTTAGTCAATACACTAGGTTTTAAAATTAATCCAACTTTTTTAGAAAAAGAAAAGATCAGCTACTTAAAATGGTATTTGTTGCAAACCCACTTTTTTAAACAGCTAATCTTTTCCCTCTTAATAAACTATTTGAAACGAACAAGAATGGAAACTCTTTGTTGCCTAAAACTATTGCAGTCGGACATTGAATGTTAATCAAACTGTTCACCGCCAACTATTTAACATGAATTAGTATGCTGTCACCCATATAGAACTGTGCCCTCACTCAAAGTTGGCGAACATAAGTATTTCCTTGCTTGATCAACCTGCTATTAACTTTATCAGTAAACAAGCTAACATTAAACCGCACTTTAGTTTATTTACATGTACCCGACCGCTTTACTAGCCCTTAGCGTAACAGTTAATTTGTGACCCACGGCTCCTATGTCAAGATTTTAGACAAATAAATGCGAATAGTCAGCGTCATAATT
>NZ_AYGX02000118.1 GCF_000498955.2 Lactiplantibacillus fabifermentans DSM 21115
AGGTTATGCTGAACAATTTGTCCAAAAATTCGGATTAAATTTGCAATCTACCTATTGTCAACATTGAAACCATTTTTCCAGTGCTGACAATCATCATTAACAACAACTGATAAATTCACAAAAAGTTTAGCCGGAAGCTAGTTGCCATTGCGCTGTGAAAAAGTTCTTAGTGAGCGTTGTCTGCTCGCTTAGAACTTGGGTCGTCTTCATAGCCACCTGGTTTTGGGGTGGCTATGAAGCGCCGGGTGAGACCGCCCTTTGGCTCACCCGGGTTGCCCCACAGCGTGATGGCAACTAGCTGGAGGCGGCAAAAAAATTGGAGGAAGATTTATGTATAACAAAGACTTTAAGTACCCGGATAAAGCGGCCTATGACTTTGTCATTAAGGCGCTCGCAGCTAAGGGCATTACTTACCATGAAATCGCTGAAATTACTTATAACTTACAAATCAAATACGTGCCTGATTTAACCATCGCCGAATGCGAAGCCGAAACTAAAGAAGTGTTGCATAAACGCGAATTGCTGAATAACGCGATGGTCGCCCTCGAATTGGACCGCATTGCCACTGAAGGTAAACTCAGCGAACCGTTGCAATCCATCGTGGCTAACGATGCCGGCGTCTTTGGCGTCGACGAAGGCTTGGCGTTGAACATGGCCAATATTTACGGCACGATTGGCGTCACCAATTATGGTTACGTCGACAAAGTTAAAGAAGGCGTCATTAAAAAACTTGATTTAGATAAATCTGGCAGCGTCAATACGTTTATTGATGATCTGGTCGGCGCAATTGCGGCCGCCGTTGCTGCTAAGATTGCGCATAAATACGCATAGATTGGCGATTTTTAGCCAAAAAGCCGTTAACTGTGTTCATCAGTTTATGATGACAGTTAACGGCTTTATTTTAAATTTAAGGGGCCTCCCCAAAACTAATAACCACTCTTACGTTATTAGTTCTAGGCCATTTGATGCTTCGCCATCGCTTGCATCTTTAAGACGCGTTGATCGCGTGGGATGAACATCCGAATTTCATCTTGATTGAAACCGCATAAGAGGCGGTGGTCGTCAAAGATGATTGGCCGCCGCAGTAATTGCGGCGTTTGACTCAGTACGTGGACGGCTTCACTTAACGGCATATCCTCAATCGGTGTCGTTTTGGCGAGACGCCGGTACGCATTGGACTTGGTGCTGATTAAATCATCGATACCATCGTACGTATATTGTAACAAATGTTTAATCTCAACCTCGGTCAAAGGCTGGGCATTCATATTCCGTTCATGGAACGGGATTCGATGCTCGAGTAACCAGCGATGGGCTTTGCGACAACTTGCGGTACTTGGTAACACACATAAGTTTATCATTTTATTATCCCCAATCTTGCTTGCCTAACAATGCAACCCCCATTATTGTGCACTGTAATAGTTGACGGTCTTAATTAACAACCTAATCATAGCAAAATTTTTCCCTAATTGCTAGCGTTTTCAGGAAAATTAATAAAATAATTTGATGCGCGCAGTTTACGTATAGTGTTTAATACACTTTTATAATTACTATAATAAAAATATTTATATTAAGCGGTCGGTAAATTGCCCTTCTCCCGCAAGTACGCCATTAAGACGACGGCTTGGTTGTGTTGTTCATCTTTAGCGCCGTATAATAAAATCACGTTGGAATCGTGCAATTGCGCCGCTATTTTTTGCATCAACACCGGCGTTAACGGATTAGCATCCAATTCTGCGACATACCGTTTCGTAAATTCAGTGTACTTTTCAGTATCATGGTTAAACCACTTACGTAACTCCGTTGAAGGACCGATTTCTTTGTCCCATTCATCTAAGTGCGCGTTTACTTTAGAGATGCCCCGCGGCCATAACCGGTCCACCAAAATACGGTAGCCATCCAAATCAGCGGGTTTCGTATAAATTCGTTCGAGTTTTAATTGCATCGCTTAATCCTTCAATCTTTATAAATTTGAGGTGTCTTAAATGTCAAAATTTCAGCTAGTTACGCCAGCCTTTTTTACCGGTCGGCCCACGACCAAAATCGCCCAAGACCTACTCGGCACAATGTTATTATACCGCAGTCCGCAAGGTATCGTCGGTGGTTTGATTGTCGAAACCGAGGCTTACTTAGGGACCAACGATACCGCGGCCCACGCCTATCATGGTCGCCGCAGTGCCTTTAGTGAACCACTCTATCGCGAACCCGGCACATTATATATTTATCGGCTCCGTGCCAACTACTTATTGGACCTCGTTACCCAACCAGCCGAGACTCCAGAGGGCGTTTTAATTCGCGCCATCGAACCCGTAATCGATGTCAATCAGTTAATATCTAACTGTGGGAAAAGTGGGGTGCTGGTTAGCAACGGTCCGGGCAAATTAATGCAAGCGCTAGGCATTCAAGATCAAGAGATGAATCTGCAGCTCATTACTGACAGTGACCTCGCCATCGACCTAGCGCAACGCCGCACCCCGCAACAAATAACCGCTGTGCCACGGGTCGGCGTCAATGCTGAAGCTGCTAGCGGGCAGTTGCCACTACGCTTCATTGTCGCCGGCAATCCGTATATTAGCGATAGTCGTAAACGCGATTGGCGCGACGACCATGGGTGGCAAGACTAATCGTAAGTTGAACTACCGCCAAAAGACGGCCTGATGAACAAACCTTCATCAGACCGTCTTTTTGTTGAACCGAATTAAACGAATTTCATTCCGCACGCTTATTATTCTCAATATAATATTCGATTATTTTTTTACCGCTAAATCGGACGCCAGCGCCATAGCTTTTCTTAAATGTTAATTTGAATAAAATTAGAAAAACTGCGGCAAACAGTTTATCATTATCTTAGTCGCTAACTTTTTTAATTCGGTAATTGCAAAATCAACCGTTGCTACGATTGATGGCATAAAAATAGTGACCAGGTATATCGTTACCCTGGTCACTTCTGTAAATTCTATTTTTTATTTTAAAGTGGCTGTCCCAACAGTCTCACCGCTGACAACTTCACCATCAGCTGACAAATCAAAGCTTTTAGTTTGATCAGTACTATTGGTTAGTAACACCATCGTGGTAATCGGCTTACCGGCTGCTCGAACTGCCTTGATATTCATATGACTGATTGGCGTGCCAACTGCAACCGTATCACCTTGCTTGACCAAGTTTTCAAACGGCGCTCCGTTTAAGTCAACTGTATCAATCCCCATATGCACCAGCACTTCTAACTCACCGGCTTGAATACCAATCGCATGCTTCGTTGGAAACAAGCTACTAATAGTCCCGGCTACTGGGCTAACAATCTGGTCATCACTCGGTTCAACCGCATACCCTGCACCCATTGCACCACTGGCAAAAACATCATCTTTAACTGCCGTCAGTGGCACTAATTGACCATTGGCTGGCGCAACAAACGTTAACTTTTTAGAACGTGAAAATAATCCCATTAGATTGCCTCCCTTAAACTGTCTTTAAATAGTCTTCAACTTCTGGACCAATCGTGGAAACTTTTGTCCCATAAATCACTTGGACCCCAGTCCCATGAATCATCGTGCCCACTGCCCCAGTTTGTTTCAATAGTGGCTGGTCGACTTTGGACGCGTCCTTAACGCTTACTCGCAAGCGCGTCGCACAAGCTTCAAAACTGGTAATATTGGGCTTGCCACCAAGACCCTTAACGATGTTAGCAGACAATTCTGCTTCCGTTACGGTCGCTGTGGTACTTTTCGCATCTAAATAATCTTGTTTCGTATGCAAGGTCGCCGTTTCATCATCATCTTCACGACCAGGTGTCTTCAAGTTGAATTTAACAATCACCCACCGGAAAACAAAGAAGTAAATGACAAAATAAGCAATTCCCAATGGAATCAACGGTAACCAGTTAGTCCGAGCTTGACCAGGTAAAATCCCGTATAAGACTAAATCTAGCAGGCCGCCGGAAAAAGTAAAACCGACACCGATTCTGAGCAAAGAAACAAAGACGGCCGAAAAGGCAAAAATGACACAGTGTACGCCAAAGTATAGAAATGGGGATGCAAATAAAATAGTGAATTCCAATGGTTCTGTAATCCCCGTTAAAATTGAAGTTAATGACGAAGACAATAACAATCCTTTAATTTCAGCCCGTTTACTCTTCTTAGCAACCGTATACATCGCCAAAGCAGCAGCCGGTAATCCAAACAACATTTCTGGGAATTGGAAGGAGAAGAACCGTGCGGCTTGCCAGGAAATCTTAGTGCCGGCAGCTAATTGGGCAAAAACAATATTTTGCGCCCCAACGACGGTGTGACCAGCAACTGTTGCCGTCCCACCAACCGCGGTTTGCCAAAATGGCAAATAAAAAATATGATGTAACCCGAATGGAATTAACGCCCGGTAAATATAACCATAAAAGAAGGCCCCGAATACCCCTGATTTGGCGATTAAAACGCCTAATGCTTGAATACCCGCACCGACGTAAGGCCAAATCCAGGCCATGAAGAAACCGGCAATGACACCGGCAATCGCCGCTGCAATTGGAATAAAGTGCGTACCGCCAAAGAACGATAGCGCATCTGGCAACTTAATCTTATAGTAGCGATTGTGCAACCAAACAACAATCAGACCAATGAAAATACCACCGAAAACTCCAGTGTTCATTGTATTAGTAAAGCCAAGCATATCCGTCAATAAGCCGCCAATTTTTTTCAAGCGGTCTAATTCGCCAAAGTTAACAATGGCACTAGTCATTGACGCATACATCATAAAGTAACCAACTAATGCAGATAAGGCTGCGACCCCTTTTTCACTTTTGGCTAACCCTAAAGCCACCGAAACAGCAAAAAACAAGCCTAAATTATTAAAAACAACGCTCCCGCAGTCATTCAAAACGCTCAACAAACGGTTCAAAAATGTTCCGGACCCTAAAATAGCTTGTAGATGGTACATCTTAATAAAAGTCGATCCGGTAAATGAAGCCCCGACACCTAAAAATAGGCCGGCAATTGGTAATAGTGCAATCGGTAACATAAACGTCTTACCAATATTTTGTAAGGCAGCAAAGGCACCGCTGCCTTTTTTCTGGCTTGTTGCATCCATATTTAATCAAAACCCCTCTCAAATTACGACTGATGTTAATCCGGATTGTGGCCACAATTCGCAAACGATTACATTTTGGTTGTTAGCAATCAATTCGTCAGTTACCTTAATTGAGAAAACGGGTTTCCTGTCAAGCGTTTAAATAAAAAAAGTTGCGAAAGATAGCTTCGCAACTTTTTTAAGCATCAATTATTTTATCAATCGTCGTGGTCGTTGCCACATTTTGTGTAGCGACTAAGTTTTTTTACTGCCCGCGCAAAATAAGCTTAGCGGCAACTTGTTTTTTCTCGATAGCCGCTTTAAACAGTAATTCAAATGCAGTATCCCCGATTGTCGTCAGTTGGTGATCAATTGTCGGAAAATCCATCAAAAAGCTAACTGGTAAATTTTCTTGACCAATCACAATTGCCGGATGCTGCTGATTGGCTAATTGTCGCTGGGCACCCGCAGCAATTTCGTCACCATTAGCAAAAATCACTTGTAATTGTGGGTCGGCCTTCAAAAACTGTTCAGCGGCCGTAATGCCATCAAACATATTTTTAGTATCCCGGAAAATTAATTGGTCATCCAAGCCGGGCCCATAGACCATCGAATAGGCTTGTAACGTCAATTTAGCACTTTGACTGACATGTTCATTACGGCTAATAGTGACCCCAACATGTTGCAAACCACACTGTTTTAAAATCTGAAAGGCATGTACGAATGATTCGCCTCGATTCGTAAACACACTGGCAATAGGATACTCAAAGGTATCTTCGCAACACACAATCGGTCCATAATCGCGATACGGTAAAATATCATGAAAGGCGATACTACGTGAAGTAAAAATAATGCCATCCACTAAATGGTGTTTCAGCATATCCAAATAATGGCGCTCACGTTCCTGACTATAATTTGTGGGCATCATCGTTACTTGATACCCGTTCATAAAGCCAATATCAGTAATCGCATCCGCTAATTTTTGAAAATATGGGTGATTAATATATGGTAAGATCACACCAACCTGATTAGTTTTACCAATGCTTAATGCCCGTGCTAAGCCATTACGATGGTAATCCAATTGTTTGACTGCCGCCATAATTTCCTTTCGCGTTTGCTCAGCTAAGTAGCCTTGATGATTCAGTGCTCGTGAAACGGTTGAGACGGCATGGCCTGATAACTTCGCCACATCCCGAATATTTGCCATGTTGTTGCTTCCTTCCTAACTAGTCGGTTTAGTGTACCTTGTGAAACGCGTTTCACGTCAAGCACCCGAATACTTAGTAAGCGTGTCCAATTTTAACAGCAACAAAAAAGCCGCTCTAAATACCACGATTTGGTATTTAAAACGACTGCTATCAGTTAGCTATTCGCCAACCACGACTTCAACTTGCCCGCGTTTCGGGACGAAGTTAATCCCGTCGATTGGTTCACGTAAAACTTTTTCGTATTCATCTAAAACTTCCGCGGGTAGTGGCGTGTGGTCGGATAAAGCTTGCATCAAGTCGGTGACCGAATAAATATTGGTCATGTCCAAAAAGATGCGCATATTGCCAACGACGTCATTTAAGAGTTCCGTTAACACCGCATTGGGTTTGCCATTGCCGTCGGTGACAACGATTTGGTTACTATCCACTTCTTTATGATCAATCTTCGTTAATTTAACGATATCAAATACATTCAGCATGCGCATACCCTCCGTTAGTCGCGTCTGTGTCGTTACTTAACCATCAGCAGTAACAACAGTTTGCTTTAGTTTACCACAAACTCCGCGGACTTAAAGTTGAAAAGTTACCTTTGCTAATTCAACCTACTAACGAGCATGATATCGGTCCCAAATCTTCGCTTGGACTTTCGGTTGTGGCAACGTGGCCAATTCAGTATCAGTCACCGTTTTACCCGCAAAGAACGCTAAGTCGCCTGGTTCTAAGGTTCCTTGCAATAATTGAATCGTCCACTTTTGATGGGTAAACGTATGGGTCACGGGCCGCACTGGTAAGCTCGCCGCCGTTAATTCTAATTGATATTCTTGTTTGAAATACGCACTAACGGCCGCTTCAATTTCTAGCGGCGTGGCAATGGTCCAATCTTCCAATGGTAAGTCCTCTAATCGCAATAAGGGCACTGTCCACAAATTCGCCAACATGCCGGTACTGGGACGTTGCGTCATTAACCACTGGTCGGCCATTTTAGCTAACACCGCCACATAAGCGACTGGTTTAGGCCGCGGTTTCTTCGTTTTGACCGGATAATCCAGTTCTTTACCATCCAAATAAGCTTGATTAAAGCGTTTGACTGGTGAATGTTCACTGTCCGGTTGTCGCGCCGTCATATAACTAGAGCCCAAATCCATAATTGCTTGGTTAAAGTCCCCTGGTCGGGTCGGTGAAATAATCTTGCTAATGACATCCTCAAAAACTTGGCGGGTCTGCGGTTTAGCAATATCGTCGTCAATCTCCAATAACCGACTGAATACCCGATACGCGTTACCATCAACGGCTGGCACCGGTTCATTGAACGCGATACTCGCAATGGCGCCCGCCGTATATGGGCCAATCCCCACGAGTTCACTTAATGCTGCGGCAGTGGTCGGCCACTGACCGTCGTAATCGGCCATAATTTGCCGAGCACAGCGCTGCATGTTGCGGACCCGGGAATAATACCCCAAACCTTCCCACGCCTTTAGCAGCCGTTCCTCGGGGGCCTCAGCTAAAGCGGCCACGGTTGGAAACCAATCCATAAAGCGTTCGTAATATGGAATCACCGTTTGGACCTGGGTCTGTTGTAACATGATTTCTGAGACCCAGATATGATATGGTTCCTGGTCTTGACGCCACGGCAAATCGCGGCCGTGTTCGTCATACCATGTTAACAAGGTCGTTTGAAAATCTTTAATGGTGGCTGATGACCACTCAATCATTCTTACCCCTCCTTTGACAAAAAACGCCACGCTACTTCGCTAATGGCGAAGCCCGTGACGTTAATTAGGCTTATCTTTTTTAATCTAAAGTACTTGCCAAGTGGACTAACGTTTCTTCATAATGGTCAGTCACACTTTCATCTTGGAAATCAGCATTAAAAACTGCCAACGTTAAGTATTCTGGATATTTAACAATCACTTCTGCTAAGCGATCGTTAGTTTCTGGATACTTATGATCTTCATTATTTAAAATATCTAAACTTGCTTGATAACAAACATTTGCTAAAAACAAATAATCGACAAAATAGTTAAATCCCAATTGATTCTTCAGTTTAAAATGCGCGTCCATATCAATGGTTTCGAAGATATTATTCATATACTTCGTCACCACTTCTTGATATTGCCGCAACAACTCCTGTTTCGCTTGTGCATGTACCTCGGCCACAATTATCCCCACCTAACTTACTTCTGTGAGAATTATAACATATGACGTAAGCCTAAATTGATATTCTGGACAAGTCCAGCCAATTGTTCATACTGCCAATGGCGTTCTGCCGTGACAGCACTCGAGTCATTTGGTTGAGTTAGGTTGACTAACTTAATCGCTTGATCCGCTGCCCGTAAGGCATTGTCATCCACAAAAGCGGATGCCACGGCCCAACTGATACATTCCAAGGCGGCCGCCCCAATCGAACTAGTCGATTCGGCGACAAGTGCTTCAACCTTTGCACTAGCTTGCCGCACTTGGTAAACACTAACTAAATTGACCTGCCATAATTCATTGGCATCAAATGCTAACCGGATTTGCCGGTCATATTGTTGATGGTCATCGACATATTGCATCGCTTTTCTCGCGATAATTAACGCCCATTTGGCGAGTTGTTGCTGTGAGAGGTCACCAGTTAAAGCTTCGATTTGGGCCCGTATTCCAGGGTCATCGTCAATCGATATTTTAGGGTGACTCGGTCTAAAACCTTCCGTCATCACGCATTCCTACTTTCTTACTAATCCTACGACTATTCCAAATGCTAAGTAAGGCGACCACTGTCAAAATCGCTAATAACCAATAATCAACCGCCGCGCCGGCTGCCGTTGTTACGGCAGTTTTCCCCGGTTGCAATTGATAAGCGCCAATAATGGCTGCTAGCACGCCCGTTCCTAATGAACCGGCATACTGTTGCGACATATTAAAGGCAGCATTGATATCCGCTTTTTGTGACATTTTTACTTGTTTGCTAGCATTCGTAATGGTATTGCCAAACGCAAAAGCAAACCCAACTCGCATCAAAATAAAGTAAACGCAAATTAAGCCCACCGTTAACACGCTGTGGCTAATCACAAAAGCTAAGCAACCAAGTAACATGGCCGTTACCCCACTTAATATCGGTCGATACGCGCCCACTTTATCGAGCAGCCGTCCCGCCACTGGTGCCATGAAGGCTCCGAGTAACGCACCGGGCAATAAAATTAACCCGGCCACGAAGGCATCTTGACCCAAAACTAACTGAGCGACGTTCGGTAAAATAAACGAACAACCGATATTGATAAATTGTAACAGAAAATAGGCCAATAAGTGCCAATCAACTACCAAATTTCGAAAAATATTTAAATCTAGCAAATGATTGGTCGCATGGCGATTGTAAGCGGCTAACAAAATCACCAAAATAACCGCAATTAATAAGTAGCCCCCAAAATGCCAACTCATAAAGCCGGTTTTGCCAGCCGCATTAAATGCAAAGTCGATGGCGATTAAGCAAGCGGAAAAAATAACAAAGCCCCACCAGTCAAAACGATCGTGCGTATCAGCTGCTGACATAGTTAAGTTACGCAAACCAATCACAAAAACGATCAAAATTAGTGGTAATAACCACCAAAAGATTTGCCGCCACGAAAAGTTAGCCGTCAATAAGCCGCCATATGTCGGTCCTAGCGCGGGGGCTAGCGAAATAATCATGGCCGCCATCCCGTTATACGTCCCAGTCTGCTCGCGGGGAATTTGCGTCAAAATAATGTGAAACATCAAGGGCGTCGAAATCCCGGTCGACAAGGCTTGAATTACCCGCGCCATCATCAACACGGGGAAATTGGTGGCGCAAGCGGCAATGACGGTGCCGATAGTAAAACAGGCGATGGCAAATAAAAATAAATTTTTAGCCGGATACTTTTTCAATAAGTGCGCGGACGCAATCATCATCATCGTCACGACTAACAAATAGCCGGTCGTAATCCACTGAATGGTTTCCAGATTCACGGCCATCGCCTTCATTAAAGTCGGAAACGTAACATTCATCGACGTTTCCACCAAAATCCCCATAAAACTCAGCAGCCCCGCGGCCACAATACTATAAACTGTCTGCTTTAAAACTTTCACAATGTTCTTCCTTTCGTGCCTCGTGCTTCACTACCACGGTTGACACTTGTTGCTTGAATTGAGGTGTTTGCCGCCTCCAGCCTGACAGGCGCACACTGTGGGGCAACACGGCCCAGTTCCTAAGCGAGCCCAAAACACTCGCTAAGAAACTTTTCACAGTGCACACCTGTCAGGCTTCCGACTAAACGGCTCGACCATTTACTAGAGGTACTATCTAATACCAAAAATTAAATCAATTATGATTTCCAAACTTATCTTGAGTTATCGAATACGACATCAGGAAACTATATTTGAGCATATCCGTTTGAAATTAATCTGAGTAGTGACTTAATCAATACTGGAAATAGTCCCCCCCCGCTCAATATTATTCAACGTAGTGTTTAGCGGCGCTGGAAGCTTGCGGGAATGTCACCGTGAAAATGTTCTTAGGACACGTTTTTGGTGTCCTTAGAACATGGGTCGTGTTCACGGACTTGCGGGTTTGGCGAGTCCGCGAACCGCCGCTGAAGACCGCTCTTTGGCTTCAGCGGGTTGCCCCACGGTGACGTTCCTGCAAGCTGGAAGCAGAGCGGCAAAAAACACCCCGAAAAAAATAGAGACAACGGCTCCAAGTCTAATAATACTTGGACCGCTGTCTCTAAACATTTTATTATTGAATTTCGATGTGCTGGGTGTCGGCGGCCGCTTTCTTTGGTAACGTCAGCTTCAAGACCCCGTTGTCGTAATGGGCTTCAATCTTAGCTGCGTCGACATCTGGTAGTGAATATTGTCGACCGAAGCGGCCAGTCGCGCGTTCGCTAGCAATCACATTGCCGTCATGGTCACTATCATCACTAAAACTATCCCGCTTAACCGCGATTGATAAGGTGCCATCGCGATACTTCAACGCAATATCATCTTTCTTGATACCGGGAACATCGACGTGCATTTCATATTGGTCATCGTTTTCTTTGATGTCGGTCTTTAATACCGACCCATTATTGGAGCCATTCAAGAAGGACCGCCCTAACCCATTAACTAAATCGTCCATCTTCGTTAAATCATTAAACCGATCAAATAGATCATTGTGCCAATTCATCATTTCATTAGCCATATCTCAATCATCCTTTCAACTTGTTTACACTATTAATACTAATAGTTTCAACGTGGAATGCAAGAATTTAGCACTCAACATGTACGAGTGCTAAATTCGCTAATCGACTTGATACACACTCATATCGACCGGAATTACTCGCACAACTTTGTGCGGCGTAATCGTCAATGCCTTGGTCGTACTGTTCGTCGGCCATCGCGACTGTGGCCGGTCGGCGAGTTCCAATCCAATCAACATGCGAATCCGGTCCAAAATGTCGGGCACCCCAAACGCGTTATCACCTTGATTAAACGAAGTCCGTAACATATTAATCTCAATCTGTAAGCGACCTTCATGAAAACTAAACGTTACTGGTACGTAAACTAACGCCTGCGTTGGTAACTGCTCTGTCGCTAACGTCTGATCTAGTGTGGCAATAAAGTCAGTGAATTTATCCATGTCACTCACCCCCATCGATTTACTTAACATTATACTGCGACCGCTTTCAATCGGCTATCTTTATTCATTATCCGCTAACCGATGACGAAAAAAACGTGCTCAGACCGAAGCCCAAACACGTTTTTTTAGTGAAGTCACGTTAGAAATTATTCGTTTGATAATTTCTTAGCATCTTCGTCGATGGTTTCAAAACCGGAAACCCCGCTCTTCTTCTTGGGATGCTTTGCACGTTCTTCTTCAGCTTTTTGAATCATAGCCTTTTTTTGTTCCTTGCTAAGCTTTTGTGCCATGATTATCGCCTCTTTTGTTATGGAAAACGGATACAAGCTCCGTTACAAGTTCATTATAGTGCTAATTTCAAAAAGTGGCGCATTTTTGCTCAAAGTTTTTAAAACTTTCGCCTTGCATTCTGTAACTATAAGATTTACAGTTAGGGTGTTAAAGGAGGAGACAACATGACAAAAGTTCTAATTCTCGGCGCTGCTGGCCAAATCGCCCGCTTAGCCGAACAGCAATTTATTGATAGTACGGATGCAGATTTGACGCTTTACTTACGTAATGCGCAACGGGTCAGCGATTTAAAGTCTGACCGGGTCACCGTAATCGACGGTGATGTGACCGACGAAACCAAATTAACTAAAGCGATGGCTGGTCAAGATGTCGTCTACGCTAACTTAGCGGGCCAAAACATTAAGGCGCAAGCCGAAACGGTTTTGAAGGCGATGCACGCGACTAGTTTAAAGCGTTTGATTTGGATTTCGACCTTAGGCATTTATAATGAAGTGCCTGGCAAATTTGGCGAATGGAATAATACTACTTTGGGTAGCTATTTAACACGCTATTACAGTGCCGCCGAAGTCTTAGAAAACTCCGACTTAGATTACACGATTATTCGTCCCGCTTGGTTAACAAACCACGACGAAATTGATTACGAAACGACCCAAAAAGGTGAACCATTCAAAGGTACTGAAGTTTCCCGTAAGAGTATCGCCGCATTAGTCGTTAAGTTGGCCGAAAATCCAACTGAAAGCGTGCGGACATCCTTAGGGGTTAACAAACCTAATACAGATGGCGACAAGCCCGCTTGGTATTAAAAATATAAAATAAGCGCAATAAACATTTCCCCAAAATGTTTGGCGGCGTCACGCATTTGCGTGGCGTTTTTTTGTTCAAATTTCGACCCAAGCACGCGGGTTTATATAACTAAATCAGAATTTTTCCTATCAATATTTTCTTAAGTAATTGCTTTGAAATTTAATATTGTTTTCATTTTTGGCCCTACTAAATCAACGTTTTAAAATTAAGGGACTTTCGAGTTGACCCCCAAAAATATGGGTGTTAAATTGTAGACTCAATTTGAAAATAACCAGGTTTTTATTAACCAGTTTTCAAGGAGGGTATTAGTTTTGAATTTGAAATGGTATGTTAAGAAATTTACGGGTCTCACGACTACCCAGCTCCACGATATTTATCAACTCCGGGCCAAAACGTTCGTCAAAGAACAGGACCGCAGTTATCAAGATCCCGATGATGTTGATTTAGATGCGCGCCATATTTTTGCTTATGACCAAGGACATCTCGTGGCCTACGCGCGAATTTATGAGCATGACGGCATTGTCTCTTTTGGCCGCATTACTACCGATAGTAGTTACCGTGGCACTGGTCTCGGCAAACAATTGATGAATCACGTCATGGCCATTTTGAAAGTCCACTATCGTGACGCCACGATTGAGATTGACGCGCAAACCCACGTGCAGAAGTTCTATGAGAAATTCGGTTTAACCACTGAAGGTGAGCCCTATATTGACCTCGGCGCTGAAGTCATTAAGATGCAGGCCCCCGCGAAAGCCTTGGTCCTCGCCTAATATGAAAATACAAATAACTTAGCCGCCAGCGAACATTCGCTGACGGCCTTTTTTATCCTAATTATTGTTTTTTAAATATTCCGCTAAAGTGGCTAAATCCGCATCAACTAGTGGTAATACTTTGGGAAAGCGCCGACTATATGAGGGATGGTATAGCGGAAAAATTGGATACGGTGTCGCGGTTAATTCAAATTTTTGCTGTTCCGCTGACCAATAACGAATCGGTAAATTCAATAATTGACCGTGCACCGCACTGATTTTATATTTGGGGCCTAAGAGCCGCTGTAAGCCGGTGCCACCTAATGGGACTAATAACCGGCCCGTTAATTGGGCTAACTCAGCATCCAGCAACGGCGCACTCGCCTCGACTTCCGCCCGGGTAGGTCGGCGATCGCTTTTCAGACCAGTTTTACCAATCTTATACGGCCGAGAACGCACGGCCCCCGTTAGATAAATCTCATCCCGCGTGACGTTTAGTTGTGCCAGCCAGCGGTCTAATTCTTTACCAGCGGGACCTTGAAACGGGTGGCCAACCGCTGCTTCCGTTTTACCGGGTGCTTCTGAGACCATCACAAATTTAGGCGTCGCCGACCCTTCCCCCGGCACAAAGCCGGTTAGATTTTCGAATTGGGTGGCGATTTGCCGCCCTTGCGCTTGTTGCGCTGCCGTTAATAGAGTTGTCATTACGCGCACTTCCTTATACCCAATATATTCACAAAAATCAGCTCAATGTCTTAGAATCGTTAAACGAAAAGGTTCCAAGCCGATTTTCGCTTGCACCTCCTGAATGCAAACAGAAACGCCACTATGTTAGTGTGAAGTTACCACAGCAACCACTTAGCAACGGAGCGTTTCCAATGGCAACATTACATGAAACGACACCGTTTAACAATATCAAATTAAGCAACAGCGCGTTTCAAAGAAAACTCACGTTATACAAAATTGATTGTAAATCTAAAATCACGGTGCCAAAACAATTCCCAAATCATATATTAGTATTACAGCTGAAGCGACGTCCCAGAAGATGATGAAGACTAAAATGGATTAAAGTCCGACGATTATTTCGCCGAACATGCATAAATGACGTATTATTGGATGTACGACGTAACTCATATATCCTCATAGGTACAAAAAGGAGCTGATATTATGACTGAAAAATCAACTAATGCCGGGAAGATTATTGGTCGCTTTGTTGCACGCAAATCTGGTAACTCTTTGAGCTTAACGATTCCAGCCGAGGTTGGGGTTGAAGCCGGTGAAGAGTTTGTCTTGGTCGCTCAAGATGATGGGTCACTTTTGTATAAATACCAACACGTTAACCCTTGGCACACAAAGGCTGCTAAAGATTATGACTTCCGGGCCGATCTTGATAAGATGGGTAATATCTTTGAAGAACCACGAATAGGGCAGGAGTTATAGCTATGCAATTTCCAGACCAGGTCGATATCATCTATATTGATGCAGAACCGCACGCTGACAAGGAATTCGATGGTCACAACTAAAAAAAGCCAAAAATACCGACTGATGAAATTTAGAATTTCACTAGTCGGTATTTTTGTTGGTTTTATCTTAATTGTCGAAACGTGGTCCGCAAGACAGTTTGTTCCGCTTAACCCGGTATCGGTAATCATGCCAAGCCCAGGCATGGTCACCAATACCACGTTAATGCTCGCAAACTACCCGTCTTGCGGACCACTCTTTTTATTCTAAGCTCGGATCACTGCGGTAGCGTTGCAAGATATAAATGGCCACGACCACTAAAATTGACCCTAAGATTTCGATAAAGGATACTTTTAAGTTCAAGAAAATAATACTTAAGATAAACGTGACGACCGGTTGGACCGCATCCACGATACTAACGACCGCGGAAGGCGCATATTGCAAACTATGCAAGAGTGATAAGAACGCAAAGATCGTCCCAATCAACACGATGGCCCCGATTGAAGTCACTAAGGTCGGCGTAATTTTAGGTGCGCCGACCCAGATAGGATGATAAATATTAAATAAGAAGCCCGCAATCAATGTCCCCCACCCTAAAATAACGACCGGTGAGTTCTCAGACACGATTTTTCGTGGTAACACGACGTATAACGCCGCAGTTACCCCGGATAGGATTCCCCAGATTAACGCATCGGTTGGAATCGCTAATTCATGAATATTGCCGCGGGTGATGGCTAAGAAGACCCCGAGTAAGGAGACCCCAAAGGCAATCAAATCCGTCCGCAATGGGAGTTCTTTTTTGAAGACCAACGTCCCTAACACGATAAATAACGGACTCAAGTATTGTAAAATCGTGGCGGCCGCCGCCGTCCCTTTTTCAATACTGATATAAAAAGTATACATATTGGCCATTAACCCAAAGATGGCATAGGCCACTAGCTGGGCAATCGACTGCCACGACTGGAATACTTTGAAGATGCCTTTACCATGCTGGATGGCGCCGATTGCTAATAAAATAATGCCGGCTGACAACGTCCGCACTGATAAGAACCAATCGGCGGGAATGGCTTGATTTTGAGACACAAACTGCATGACCGTCCCAGAAATCCCCCACAACGTTGACGCGAGCATCGCCCACATGATGCCTTTCATGTAGCGACTCGTAGTTGTTGTTTTCAATTCTCAATTACCTCAATTTTGTTAATTGCAATATTATAACGGGTTTTGATTAAAACTCACTGAAAATATTGGTCTAATTTTGCACAAAAAAATAACGGTCAACTTTAGTTCAGCCTAACCGTTACGATAATTAATTTTATATTTATTTTTAGAATAACGTCCCGATGTAATAGTGAATAAACATGGTTATAATTCCGACAATGACATTGCGAATGACTGCAGTCTTAACGTTACCTTTACCTAAGACGGCTGACAAGTAACCGGTCAACGCCACGGATAAGGAAACGGCAATAATCGTACCAGGCCATTTCATCGCCGTTGGTAAAAAGGTCATTGCAAATAATGGGAAGATCCCACCTGCTGCCGCGGAAAACAGTGATGAAAAGGCCGCATCCCACGGGTTCATATAGTGGTAGATTGCAAATTTAATCCGAATTTTTGGACAAATTGTTCAGCATAAC
>NZ_AYGX02000119.1 GCF_000498955.2 Lactiplantibacillus fabifermentans DSM 21115
CCGAAGATTTCACTTCACCAGCTTTAAATTTAGAGACTTATGTCACAGCCTCTTTTTATTTTGTGTTTTTTGTTGACTTGGAAACAAAATGGCGATATTATTGTTGACACAGAAACAATAAATTAAAGGAGATCAAATTTGCTAACTGTTACCCAAACTGATTTTAACGGTATCGATAGTCTAACTTACCGCGAACAACCGACGCCAAAACTGCCGGCTAACGGCGTCCAATTAGCCATGACGACCTGGCCTGTCGTCCCTAGTGACTGGCATCGTGAAAGCCAACCAGACGCAACCGCTGAACAACTCGCCATCCTGCCGCGAATCATTGGTGTTGGTGGTGTCGGCGAAATTACCGCTGTTGGTACACAACGCGACGCCCACCTATGTCACCAACGCGCCTTAGTCATGCATCCCAACGGATCCTACGCTGAAACGATTATCTCCACTAATCCTGACTGGTTATTTCCCTTGCCAGCCACGGTCAGCGATGCGGATGCGGCAGCCTTAACTGCCGGACCTGGTACAGCCACAGTCTTACGGGCCGCCATTTTAGCTAATCCAACGGACAACGTGGTCATTACCGGCGCTAATGCCGTCATCGGCCTGTTTTTACAACAACTACTCCCGACTAGCGACCGTCACATCTATCCAATCGTTAGTCCTGCCAGTCGGGCCTATTTTCAACAAGTCCAACCGCACACGCCGGCCTATACGTTGGCGGAGTTACCACATTTGACTGGTACGACCTTAATTATCGACATCGCCGGGGCATCCGGGTTACTACAAGAACTCATCAGTCGCTGCCAGCCTGAAAAAATCGTTTCAATTGCCTTGCAAAACTTTCCAACCACCGTTCCCTTTGAATTCGTCCACGAAGATTTTAACCCCGTACAAATGCGGACTTTCATTCAGGCGGTGGCCACTGGTCGCTTACAAGTCCCCCTGGATCGCACCTTCCCGTTTACAGCGGTCAAAGCCGCTCAACATTATGCCCAAGATCACCATAGCCGTGGCCGCGTTCTGGTCACCAAAACGAAAGGAAGTTATTAATGACCAACTTTAATACCTTATTACACCAAAACTGTTTCGCCACTACTCCCGCTGAACGACAAGCGGCCGCCAATGCTTTAGAACGTGACTTCAATTGCGAAGTCCAAGCATTTGAAATCGACCCGAGTGTGCAGTTCGCCCATCACGGCCGGGGCTGTACGATTGCGGCCGCCAAAATTTGTGCCGGCGTCGTAATTTTTCAAAATGTCACTGTTGGCGCAAATCAGAAATTTAATTTACAGACGCAACAATGGGAGCAGCTCGGAAATCCCGTTATCGGCCAAAACGTCATCATTGCGGACGGTGCGAAAGTCTTGGGACCCATTATTATTGGAGATAATACCGTCATTGGCGCTGGTGCCATTATTACCAAAGATGTCCCTGCTAATCAAGTGGCGTATGGCGTTAATCAATTCAAGCCGCGTGACCCGCAGTATGACTTAATTTATCACGATCCGATGCCTGATTTCAGTGACTTACAAGCCGCCGGACAAGCGGTCATCGATCGTTATACTAAAAAATCGGCCGAATGACCGATTTTTTTAAACACGACGATGCAATTGTTGATAGTGCGTTGAACAGTACTGTTTGGTAAACGTGATAAAGTGATGCAGCCCAACAGTATCGACTTGATCATTGCGAAAGCCCAAATAAATATATTGCGGTGGTAACGCTTCGGTTAATTGCAATTGCGTAATCCCTGGAAAGTCGGTCACTTCTGTTCGTGGTAAAATCGCATATCCTAAATTTTGCGCCACGAAACCTAAGATTGTCCGGTCTTCTTCAAATTCCAAAATTCGCCGTGGCGTCACTTGATGGCGCAATAAAATATTATCAATGTAATTGCGGACATCACTAGCCGCCGGAAACGTAATCAACGATTGTTCCCCAAACTCATCGATACTGACCCGGTGCCGCTGCGCCAACGGATTGGCTTGCCCAACAGCCACGACAAATTCTTGTTCTAAAATTGGCACATACGCCATCCGCGGGTGTTTGTTTTGGGGAAAGGCACACAATACCACGTCACACGCTTGCCGCTCCAAGTCCGCATGCAAGGCCAATGAATTTTTCTGGCTAAAAGTCACTTGGTCATCCGGATATTGCCGCCAAAACTCGCGCATTAAGGCCGGCAAAAAATACGCCCCGAGCGAATAAAAGAAGCCAACTTTAATCGTGGTCGCGCTAGGAATTGACTGCACTTGTCGTTGCCCATTTTCAAAGGCGGTCAGTGCTTGATTCACGTAATAATAGTAGGACTGGGCGGCGGCGGTCGGTTGAATTTGGCGCTTTTGCCGGTCAAACAGCGTCACGCCCAGTTTTTGTTCCAAAGCCTTAATGCCATTACTTATCGTTGGTTCGGCGACACCCAAAATTGAACTGGCACGCTGAAAACTACCGACTTGCATAATCGTCTGAAAATATTGTAACTGCTTCGTATTCATGTAACGAGCCTTTCTAATAGTTAAAAACTATTGATTAGATTTGAAAAATGAATGTAAAAATTATAAATTCCAATTTTCATTAAAAATATTTAAAAGGCAAGTGGCGATAATCGTTGATACACCAACGAATTTCAATCCATCATCCAACCAGCTTTGAAAACCACCAATTTTCATTAAAATAAAGCTGAAAGGGAATGAAACTATGTCACAACCAAATATCCATGGTATCGATCACGTTGGCTTGACGGTACCAAGTATCGAAACTGCCAGCCAATTTTTTATCGACGCTTTTGACGCCACTATTTTATATGATACGTACACTAAACGCCAACCCATTCGCGATAACGCCTTCACCCAGCAACGCCTAGGTATCCCGGCTTCAATGGGAGAAGTCGCGATTCGGATGCTCAGTCTGCCCAATGGCCCGGGAATCGAGCTATTTGAATTCGTCGGCCCCGACCAACGCGCGGCCAGTGTCCCTTCCGACTTAGGCTGGCAACATGTCGCCTTTTACGTCGACGACATGGCCACTGCCGTTCAGCAAGTCGAACAAGCGGGCGGCCGACGCAATGCGGACCCGATTCCATTAAGCGGTGTCGAAGCTGGGGCGGGCAATCAATTTTGTTATTGTAAAGCACCCTGGGGCGCCTCAATCGAGCTCATTTCGTATCCGTCACCACAACCGTATTTAGCAGCAACGGACCAACAAAAATGGCGCGTCTAATCGTGAGCGCCTAACCAGGATTGTAGTCGTTGCTGATAAGCGGTGGCTTCATCAATAAACGCCATATGCCGACTCGCCGCAAACAATGTCCAGTCGGCATTTTTGAGTTGATCGACCATCGTTTTCGCAATTAACGGCGTACACAGGTCATTCGTACCACTCGTGACCAAGGTCGGGACAGTTAATTCGGCCAACTTGACCGTATAGTCATAATCAGCTAAATTGCCGGTTGGACAGTATTCATTCGGTCCCCAGGCCGTTGCATAAGCGACAGTCCCACTAACTTTAGGGCGTCGTAAATAGGCTGGTGACGCTGCCGTTACTGGGCCACTGGCATGCAAAGTCATAAAGTGGGCGTTGGCCGCTAAATAGGCTTGGTCGGTGAAGTTCCCTGTCGCTTCCGCCTGGGCAATTGCCGCTTGTTCATTGGCCGGCATGAATTTGATGAGTCGATGTTGTTCTTGCGCCCATAATTGCGCGGACGATAGCGTACTAGCCAAGATTAAACTCTGAATACCTTGTGGGGCATAGTCACATAAATAAATGATGGCAAGCATCCCGCCCCACGACTGCCCGAGTAAATGAACCTTCGTTAGCCCTAAATAATCACGCAGATTTTGTAACTCCGCGACCCACGTGGCGGCACAGTAGGCTTGCGTATCCGTTGGTATGGATGACAACCCACAACCGAGTTGATCATACATGACGATGGGCCGCCCCGTTTGTTCCGCCAGCACATCAAAAGCTTCAAAATAATTATGCGTTGACCCCGGACCACCGTGTAATAGCAAGAGTGGCGTTACCCCACTCTTGAGGTCCCCGACAATGCGATAATAAGTTTGATAATTTTTAAAAGGAATATATCCGGTTGTTACTTGCATCACACACGCTCCTTTAACCCGTCTTAACTCTCTTAAGTATGCTACGCTAGGAGTTAAGATTTCAACTAAAACTGGAGGTCCACTATGAAAATTATTATTGCGCCGGCTAAAAAAATGGTCGTGGATGTCGATACCTTCAACTATCAGGCCTTACCCGTTTTACTCGACCAAACGACCAACCTTTTAGCACGCTTACGCACTTTTAATTACGCTGAATTAAAACAATTATGGCACTGCAGTGATAAGCTCGCCCAACCTAATTATGACTGGCTACAAAAAATGGATTTACACCACCAATTAACACCGGCTATTTTAAGTTATAGCGGCATTCAGTATCAATATATGGCGCCCGACTTATTCACTGACGCCGGCTTAGCTTATATCCAAGACAATTTACGAATTCTATCTGGATTTTATGGCTGTCTGCGCCCGTTTGATGGCGTCGTACCGTATCGCTTAGAAATGCAGTCCAAACTGACCATGCCGGGTGCGCACAATCTCTACGACTTTTGGGGTGACCAACCTTATCACGCGGTAACGACCACTGCTGAACCCATCATCAACTTAGCATCGCAAGAATATGCCAAGGCCATCCGCCCTTACTTAGCGCCACAACAAGCCATGATCGACATCGTCTTTGCAACCGAAGTCGATGGTCGCCTCAAAACCAAGGCCACGCTCGCTAAGATGGCCCGTGGTGAAATGGTCCGGTATTTAGCCGAACACCAGATTACAACTTTAGCGGGTGTCCGGGAATTTGACCATCCCCATTACCGTTACGCCGCTGAGGAGTCTACTGAGCAAAAGATTGTTTTTATCCAACATTAAAAGCCAACCAAAAATCGGTTGGCTTTTTTGGCTTTGTTCAGCTTTCTGACCAGAACTTAGACAAGTCAAAACTCATCCTAGTCTTGAGCGTCGTTTAACTCCGCTTCTTTAGTTGCGATTAGCGCTTTTATTTCCGCTAAATCTTCTAAAGTCGCTCGATTGCGAATAAAACTCTTAGCAGCGGACTTCCCTTTCCGATGACGCGTTTTTTCAGGATTATTAGCATCATATTTCTCAATAGCTCGGCGTTGCGCTGGTGATACAGCCATGTGACTTCCCCCTGTCCAATTTTGATATCTTATTATATCAATTAACACTAGAGCTTGATGTTTAATTCAATAAATTTTATCACGCCCAGGCTTGAATCGTTTGTGTAGCTTGGGTAACGGTCTGTAACTGCCGCGCAGTCAGCCCTAGTCCCGGTTTAACCGTTATTGTAGCAGCCACTTGCCGCTTAAAATCAGCCTCATAAGCGCCCGGCGTCCCGGCATCGGTATAAAATGGGACGAGGGCACCGTTAAATGGCCCTAATTGACTTAAGAACGTCGCAACCGGCGTGGCCACTTGACCACCCCAAACGGGACCGCCAACATAAATCGTGTCATACTGGGATAAATCCGGTAGAGTCGTCGTTAATGCCGGTAACTGCCCAGTCGCCAGTTGTTGCTTGGCGATATCAGCCGTGGCATACATATCACTCGGAAAAACCTCATCAGCCACCGTCAAATCCACCATCTCAGACTGAGTAACATTTTTGACGAGTTCGGCCATTGTCGCCGTCGTTGCGGACCATGAATAATAAACTACTAACGTTTTGTTTGCCATAAAAATTCGCTCCCCTGTTGATTTCATGCTTATCATACTCGGTTACAGTTACTTGAAGGCAACGCTAAATTGATTTTTTTGTAAAAAAAGACGTATCAGCGATTTCACTCATACGTCCAGATACATATTAAACTCCTTTAGTCCGTTTTTCATCAATCGTTGGCAACGCGATACTCTCTAAAAAACTAACTTGTTTGACATCCTGACGAGATAAATCAACTACTCGTTTGTATTTTTCATCAAAACTATCCGGCGTTATCCATTCAGTCCCGATTTTATCGTCACAAGAAGCTTCTTGTGATATTTCACCATCTAATGCCGTTGCAATTTCACTAACTAGTACATAGAAAGCACGACTTGTAATCATCAATTCATCACGATACGGCGTAGAAATCAAAATACGCTTTTTCTTTTTAAATGGTTGTACGGTAATCATTTCGCCAATACGTTTAATTGGCAAATCATGCCATTTTTTATCGTACCCCCAATAACGTAGCCCTAACGCGATAGTAAATTGGTCATTTAATTCTTGATCATCACCAGTATGGTTAACAGCAACCGGTTCATCTTCACCAAGCTGCCACATTGCCATAGCTAGCTTTTCCCAAGATAATTTAGTTTTAAAACGGTGTTTATATTTAATAATTGCTCGCATAAATTCTTCCCCCTAATACAATAAATATTTTGCCAATGACGAACTCGTAGAATCAAATCCGAGTGTCGTTCCCTCAATTGCACTAAACCGCTGCACATCATATCTTGAGGCCGCAATCAGTGCTTGATATTTATGTTGAAATTCAACAATTGTTTGCCATGACTCACCATGATCTTCACTGATTTTACCGTGAGTTGCTTGTGCAACTTTAATTATCAACACTGCGCAAGCTCGCGTCTGCATCAAAGTTTCAGCATCATTTTCAGTCGTTACATACAACCGCCGATAACGCTGCAACGGTCCCATAGAGATACTATTATATTCGCGCTCTCCTGGAAAGTTTTGCCAAATTGGATTGTCTTTTATATCTTTAAATTTAAACAATGCAGGCGTTACATCAAATGTGTAGTGTTCATTCAGCTCGGTCTCATCCCAAGTTTCCGCTAACGAAAGCGCTACTTCCTCGGCCGTTAATTGCCACATCTGAGCAACTAACTTTGATAATGATAGTTTCATTGGGGAGTAATCTTTCATTCTGATTAACGCGTCCATATCATCACTCCCTTCTTTACCACCGCAACGGCTCCAAAGTTGGTTCAGGCTCATCATCAGTCGTAATACTTAGTGTCTCCAGCGCCGTAATTCTGAAAATTTCGGCCCGGCTCAAAGTTAAAATCGACTCATAAGGTGCCATGAAAGTATCCCGATCAATCCAAGTTTTCCCGTTATCCAAACTAATAACGCTAGGTAACTGTTCCATTAACGTGTTAACCATGACCACATATGCATATACAATCACTAACGGCTCCGCTTTGTTCGTCGTTCTAAGCCACAACCAATCACACCGCTTGAACGGTTCCATACCAACTCCACTGTACACATTTTCGAGTGCTTCCCAACCAGCATTGGGTTCAGCACGTTCATAATCCGGTGTGTACAGTTCAAAACTCCAACTATGTGACACATTTAAACTCTCATCCCAGCCTGAATGGCTAAATTCGATTGGCTCATCTGGCGTCAGTTGCCACATTTTACGTAACAGTTCAATCGAAGAAAGATGTGTCCGTTTTTTTTCGAATTGCAAAATTGCTTGCATTTTGAATCACCTACTCTTCAGCAAAGTTGATAAGCTCGAACGCTGACAACTTAATTGCTTGTTTGCGTGATAAAGTCAAAATTGGTTGATACTTATCTTTAAATTCTGACCGCGTTTGCCATGATAGACCTTCATTTTCGCTAATAACACCGTCAAATAGTTTTAATATTCGAACAGCAAAGATAGCATAGGCCCGTGTCTGAAAAATGTTTTCGGCCACACAATTTGTTTCAATTAATAACCGCCTATCAGACATTGGACTTAATTCAATCTCACTACCTTCATGCCACGAATCAATTGCTTCCCACGCATCACTATCCCGAATTTCGGGCAGCTTAAATAACACCGGACGAACATATATTTTTAAATATTTTTCAAACGAATCATCCGGAGAAATTCCGCCCATGCGGTTATTACACATTTCGACAACTTCATCATAAGTTAAGTCATACATCTCACGAAAAATTTTAACAATCGAGACTTTCTTTTTAGGTTTATGTTCATACTTTATAATTGCTTTCATCGCGCACCCCCATCCCCGTTCTCATTCAGTTTACGCGTTTCAAAATAAAAACACTATCCTTTTTAGATAACGCCCTTAATTATCAAAAAAATGACGTTAACTGAGTCACCTCAACCAACGTCATCAGTAATCATTTAATTATTTTGCGCTCACGACTAAGTGCTCATTCACAAACGCGTTAAAGCCCAATTCGTACAATTCACGGCCATAACCGGAGTTTTTAACGCCACCGAATGGCAATTCCGGCAACGTCGCCCACGCCCGGTTGATGAAAGTCATCCCGGTTTCAAGTTGTTGGGCGACTGCATCTGCCTGTTCGCGGTCTTCCGAGAAGATCACACTGCCAAGACCGTAGCTTGAATCATTCGCCAATGCAATCGCTTCGGCTACCGAATTAACTTTGTAGACTGAAGCAACGGGTCCAAATAACTCTTGGTTATAAGCAGGATTATCGCGACTAATATCCGTTAAAATCGTTGGTTGGAAAAATTGCCCCGGTAACTCGACCGGTTCATTACCATAATAAACTTTCGCCCCTGCTTGAACGGCGGCATCGACCCGCGCTTGCAGTGTCTTTTTAGCGTCCGCGGAAGATAGCGGCGCTAAGGTCGTCGCACGGTCCATTGGGTCACCCGGTTTAACTGCTGCAAAAGCTTCTTTGAGCATTGCCAAGAATTCATCATACTTATCGGCCATCACGATAAACCGTTTTGACGCGGCACAGATTTGACCAGCGTTGGATAACCGCGCGGATGGCGCCACCGCTTTAACTTTAGCCATATCGGCATCTTCTAAAATGATGAACGGATCGTTACCACCCAGTTCCAGTGTCGACTTCTTTAAGTTTTCACCGGCACTTTTGGCAACCGATGCGCCACCGCGTTCCGAACCAGTCAACGCCACACCCACGACGCGCGGATCAGCAATCGCTTGGCTGACTTGACCGTAACTGGCAAATAAGTTTGTCAAACTAGCCGCCGGGGCGCCCGCGCGCCGGACAATGTCGACAAACGTTTCAGCGCTACTGGGTGTATTGGACGCATGTTTGAGTAACATTGGATTCCCGATCATAAAGTTCGGCGCAAAGACCCGCATGATTTGATAATATGGGAAGTTCCATGGTTCCACCATGAACAAGACCCCGAGCGCTTGTTTTTGATAATAAGCATCGCCGATACCCGTTGTTAATGGCGTGGACTTCAAAAAGGTCGGTGCATTATCGGCAAAATAGTCGGCAATATCCGCACACAAGTCAACTTCCGCTTCAGCTTCACTAATGAGTTTCCCCATTTCGTGGGTCACGACCGTCGCTAACGCCGTTTTTTCAGTCCGCATTAAATCAGCAATCTTGTGCAAAGTTGCTTGCCGGGTCGTGGCTGGTTCACCGCGCCACTGTTGATATAAGTCATGGGCTGCTGCAATCGCCTGTTCCAGGTCCGCATCTGAAATGTTATCGTATTGCTTCAAAACTTGATTATTGGTAGATTGTAAAATTAATCCGAACGCTGTTCGGACAAAAAAGATCAGCTT
>NZ_AYGX02000120.1 GCF_000498955.2 Lactiplantibacillus fabifermentans DSM 21115
ATTATGACGCTGACTATTCGCATTTATTTGTCTAAAATCTTGACATAGGAGCCGTTATACTAGACAAAAGATCAGCTCCTAAAAGATGGGTTTTTGGTAAACACCATTTTAAAGGAAGCTGATCTTTTTTGTCCGAACAGCGTTCGGATTAATTTTACAATCTACCATATATCCGCAACAGATTGTTTTGTTTTCAAGCACGCTCACTTCTAGGAACAATTTCCAAGGAAAAATGTAAATAAAATCTCGAATTGGAGTTCCAGTCCCGTATAGATTATGCCAACAATCAAATGTACGTTTGACGAAAAGCATATGTTACATCTTAGGATGCTAAATTCACTTCAAAAATTCGTAATCAATATCATTATTCATTGATGTGTCAGTATTACTACCTCGATTCAATGCATACTGTTCTCCCTTCCAATACTGTGCTAAACCTCTCTTTAATGGCCAATGAGTCGAATAACCCAAGCTAATAAGTTGACCAATACTTGCAACTGATCGTTTAACATCCCCACTTCGGACTGTCTCATTATTTATTGTTAACTTGTCACCAACAATATTCTCATAGGTTTCAATTATCTGACTTAACGATAACTCTAGCCCATTTGCAATATTTAAAACTTGATTTTTAACGTGTTTTTCAGTTATGAGCAAAAGTGCTTGTATCACATCTTCAATATATATAAAATCACGTGTTTGTGACCCATCACCATACAAAGTGAATATTCTATTATTTTTTAAGCAATCCGTTAAAATTGAAAGCACACCAGAATATGGAGAACTCGGATTCTGGCCCGGACCGTATACATTAAAAAAACGAACACATACGGTCGGCAAATTATAAAGCTGACCATATGCTAATACATAGCGTTCTGTTGCATATTTATCGATTGCGTATGGTGACAAAGGATCAACTCTTGAGTCTTCCTTCTTAGGTAATTCCGGCAAATTGCCATACACTGCCGCGGAAGATGTAAATAAAAATTGTTTTAGTGGCAAATTTATTGCTCTGATAAACTCCAGTGTATCCAAAACCGCATTGTGATTTATGGAGTGAGTTTCATTCGGATGTTCAATAGAGTCTGCGACACTTGCGACTGCAGCTAAGAAATAAATATAATCAAACCTTTCTCGTTGTAATAACGATTGCATAAACGTTTGATTCCGAACATCTTGTATGTACAAAGTAACAATGTCAATATTATTAATGTTTGACACTTTTCCCATCGATAAATCGTCGACTACAACGACATCCATGCCTTTTTCTACCAAACTATCAACCAAATGAGAACCAATAAATCCTGCTCCGCCAGTAACTAATGCTTTCAATATTCAACACTCCCTTTAAAACAATAAAAATTTTCGATACTTTTTTGGCACGCGAGTCACGTTCACTTCAACCATTTCGCCATTTAACAACTTGCGTGCGTTGTTCGAAAAATGCTCCGGTAACTTCGTATCTAGCTGCTCCAGCTCAAAATATGCTTTTGTCATAGCAAAATTTCGATTAAGTAATTTGTGTGCATCAGACGCAACGACTTGTACAAGCCCCGCTTTCACAAACTCTTTTGAAATCCACTGAACCTTTTTTCCAAAGCTTCCACCCAAACTAGTCGCCGTTACTTGTGCCAATGCCCCTTGATTAACGACCAAATTGTACAATCGTGTTGGATCAGCTATAATCTGGGCATTACGTTCTGGATGTGCAATAACCGGCGTAATACCCTCACATGAAAGTTGAAATACTATTTCTTCTAAATAGTTTGGTACCATTTCATGAGGTAACTCTAATAAAATATATTTCCTGTTGGTATCAATCCCTAATACATCATCCAAATTATTAATTAAATCACCGTTAAGATGTACTTCTTGTCCGGGAAATATAGTTAAATTAATTTTTAGACGATTTAACACCTCTTGAAACTGTTGCACTTGTTTTTTAATCTGATTACCATGGTTCATATAATATCGGTCCATATGATGTGGCGTTGCTAGAATGTACCGTACCCCATCTTTTACAGCCGCACGTTCCAATTCAATTGAATCCTCTAAAGTAGGTGAGCCATCGTCAATGTTTGGTAATATATGGCAATGTAGATCAACAAAATCACTGGTCATCTTGTTCACTGTAGTACCCGTTATTGTACCCATAATACCCACTGTGCTTTCCATCAGACACGTCGTTTAGAACTGCACCTAAGATATGGGCATGTGAGCGTTTTAACGCACTAACCGCATCACGAACAGCAGCCTTTTGTGCAACATTTTGCCGCACAACTAAGACAGTTCCATCCACTTTGTTAGCCAACAATTGTGAATCGGTTACTGGCAAAATAGGTGGCGCATCAACAATCACTAAATCTAACTTTCGAGTTGCCGAGTTCAAAAATTCATCCATCATCTTACTACCTAATAATTCCGCTGGATTAGGGGGCTTGGGTCCACTCGTCATCACGAAAAGATTATCTACCGTTTGATGAATTGCATCATTGATATCACTTGTTTGGTGTGCTAACCAGGAACTTAGTCCTTGTCGATTCGATAAGCCAAAGGTTTTATGTACCGTTGGACGTCTCAAATCTGCATCCACTAGTAAAACTTTCATGCCCTCATTGGCATACTCCACTGCAAGATTCGAACTAACCGTTGACTTTCCTTCACCCAACATTGCGGAAGTAATCATCAGTGTACGCAAATTCTGCTCAGTGGCTGAAAAATTAATGTTGGTCCGAATAGTTTTAATTTGTTCCGTAATAACTGAAGTCGGTTCGACAATCGTGGTTAATTTAATTGCTGAAGTAACGTTATTTGGTAGATTGTAAAATTAATCCGAACGCTGTTCGGACAAAAAAGATCAGC
>NZ_AYGX02000121.1 GCF_000498955.2 Lactiplantibacillus fabifermentans DSM 21115
TTTTTAGAACTCATCATTAATTTGAGAGTTTGATCCTGGCTCAGGACGAACGCTGGCGGCGTGCCTAATACATGCAAGTCGAACGAACTCTGGTATTGATTGGTACTTGTATCATGATTTACATTTGAGTGAGTGGCGAACTGGTGAGTAACACGTGGGAAACTTGCCCAGAAGCGGGGGATAACACCTGGAAACAGATGCTAATACCGCATAACAACTTGGACCGCATGGTCCGAGTTTGAAAGATGGTTTCGGCTATCACTTCTGGATAGTCCCGCGGCGCATTAGCTAGATGGTGAGGTAACGGCTCACCATGGCAATGATGCGTAGCCGACCTGAGAGGGTAATCGGCCACATTGGGACTGAGACACGGCCCAAACTCCTACGGGAGGCAGCAGTAGGGAATCTTCCACAATGGACGAAAGTCTGATGGAGCAACGCCGCGTGAGTGAAGAAGGGTTTCGGCTCGTAAAACTCTGTTGTTAAAGAAGAACATATCTGAGAGTAACTGTTCAGGTATTGACGGTATTTAACCAGAAAGCCACGGCTAACTACGTGCCAGCAGCCGCGGTAATACGTAGGTGGCAAGCGTTGTCCGGATTTATTGGGCGTAAAGCGAGCGCAGGCGGTTTTTTAAGTCTGATGTGAAAGCCTTCGGCTCAACCGAAGAAGTGCATCGGAAACTGGGAAACTTGAGTGCAGAAGAGGACAGTGGAACTCCATGTGTAGCGGTGAAATGCGTAGATATATGGAAGAACACCAGTGGCGAAGGCGGCTGTCTGGTCTGTAACTGACGCTGAGGCTCGAAAGTATGGGTAGCAAACAGGATTAGATACCCTGGTAGTCCATACCGTAAACGATGAATGCTAAGTGTTGGAGGGTTTCCGCCCTTCAGTGCTGCAGCTAACGCATTAAGCATTCCGCCTGGGGAGTACGACCGCAAGGTTGAAACTCAAAGGAATTGACGGGGGCCCGCACAAGCGGTGGAGCATGTGGTTTAATTCGAAGCTACGCGAAGAACCTTACCAGGTCTTGACATACTATGCAAATCTAAGAGATTAGACGTTCCCTTCGGGGACATGGATACAGGTGGTGCATGGTTGTCGTCAGCTCGTGTCGTGAGATGTTGGGTTAAGTCCCGCAACGAGCGCAACCCTTATTATCAGTTGCCAGCATTAAGTTGGGCACTCTGGTGAGACTGCCGGTGACAAACCGGAGGAAGGTGGGGATGACGTCAAATCATCATGCCCCTTATGACCTGGGCTACACACGTGCTACAATGGATGGTACAACGAGTTGCGAACTCGCGAGAGTAAGCTAATCTCTTAAAGCCATTCTCAGTTCGGATTGTAGGCTGCAACTCGCCTACATGAAGTCGGAATCGCTAGTAATCGCGGATCAGCATGCCGCGGTGAATACGTTCCCGGGCCTTGTACACACCGCCCGTCACACCATGAGAGTTTGTAACACCCAAAGTCGGTGGGGTAACCTTCGGGGACCAGCCGCCTAAGGTGGGACAGATGATTAGGGTGAAGTCGTAACAAGGTAGCCGTAGGAGAACCTGCGGCTGGATCACCTCCTTTCTAAGGAATATTACGGAAACCTACACACGCGT
>NZ_AYGX02000122.1:0-6984 GCF_000498955.2 Lactiplantibacillus fabifermentans DSM 21115
CAGGTTATGCTGAACAATTTGTCCAAAAATTCGGATTAAATTTGCAATCTACCACTTACCAAGTTCAGATGCCGAAAAAAGCTTTTACCGGCCAATTAGCGGGTGGCATCTCGTTTTTGAAAAAAGCAGATAAAACCAAATCGAAAAGTGCGATGGGCGTCAAGAACCAATATTCGTACACGATTGCGGTCGTCTTACACGGCAAAAAGGATTTAACGAAAAATAGGTTAACCTTAGGCCAAGTAAAAGCGAGTCAAAATAATGGGCGTAATGCGATTAGTTTAGCGTTTGAAAATCATACGGCGGCTTTTTTGAATCAAGTCAAAACCAACGTCAAGATTTATCATCGTAATGGCAGCAAAGTCGTTTATCATCAGACGAATGCCCATGAACAAATCGCGCCCAACTCTATCTATAAATTTCCATTGCAAGTCGGCGATACGGCTTTAAAGCCGGGCAAGTACACGGCTAAAATTAAAGTCACGTCCAAAAAGCAACATTGGGAATTTACCCGTAACTTCACGATTACGGCGGCAGAAGCGGACAAGCTCAATCAAAATGCAACGATCCAACATCATAACTGGTGGTTATGGATTGGCTTAGCCTTACTATTATTACTCTTGATTCTCTTGTTAATCTGGTATTTACGCCGGAAACAAAAGCGGATTAAAGAATTAGAAAAACAATTAGAAGATAAGCAGTAACCTTTTAAAACCGCGCTGGTCGTTAGCGCGGTTTTTTTGTCGCCATTCATGGTTCTCAGGTCGGTTTGTACTGGAAGGTGGTGATTGCCGCTGCCGGCTGACCGTAATTCCAGCCGCCATGGGGACCGGACCAAGCCTGAGGGGCGGTCTTGGTCCTCGCTTTTGAGCCTAAAGCCCAAGTCTCAAAAGGCGTCCGTGGTGTAAACGGGATACAGCCCAATCCCGTTAACGCCACCCGCATGGCGGCTTCCATTACAGTCAGCCGGCAGCTAGATTGATTTTTGGATGATTATGGTGCCAGTCCAATCCAGTTGGGAGGTTAGAGGCAGTCATGTTGAAAATTCGCTTGCTGTCATTGTGAAATATAATTAACTCACTATCATAATCAATTTTGAGAAAGAACCGGATTGGTGACGCGGCACGCTATTACGGGACCGTGAGTTGGCATCGTAATTTGAGGATGTGAATTGGTTCATGGCGTAGAATTTTTGACTGGTTGGTATCAATCGTGACTAGCATGGGTTCTTGCGGCTTTAGCTAGTAAATAAAAAACGCCTTACCAAAAATGGTAGGGCGTTGCTTTACGCTAAAATCAAATTTTGAATGGCTTTAAAGTTGTCGACATTCGCGATTGGCTGCAAGTTGGTAGTCAGTGGTAGATGCTTAGGATTGTACCAGATACTATCTAAACCAGCATGCTGGGCCCCTAAAATGTCTGATTGCAAACTATCACCGACCATCACGGTGTTGGTGGTGGTCATGTCAGGATTGTGGCTAAAAATCGTTTCAAAAAAGCGCGCATCCGGTTTAGGATAACCGACCGATTCAGAAATGTAAACTTGGTCGAAATATTGATCTAAGTGCGCGCCAATCACGCGATTCATTTGCGTGGCCTTGGTCCCGTTAGTGCCAACGATTAAATGGACGCCCGCTTGGTGTAAGTGGGCTAATAAGTCGGCCGCTCCGGGAACGGTGTAGAAGTTGTGAGCAACTAAGTTCAAATATTCTTGTTGTAAGGCCACGCCGTCAACGGTGATACCGAGGCGAGCAAATACAACTTGAAACCGCGAGTTCAGCAAGGCATCCCGATCGGCGCCTTGTTCAATTTGGTGCCAAACGTCATGGTTATGCGCCAAATAAACTTGCAGGCCATGGTCCAAGTCGGTCACCCCGTATTTTTTCAAAATGGCGGTGATGCCTTCTTTTTCGCCCCGCGTAAAGTCTAATAAAGTATCATCTAAATCAAAAATTGCAAATTGTCGCATCAGTTGCCTCACTTTCACTTTCAGTTTTTGGATACTGGTTGCCGGGGCTGGGCACTAGGGGATGCGCCGTGGGGTAGACCTGGGGCCAAAGAGCGGTCCCCAGGGCGCTTTTGAGCTTGACCATAACCCGTGTCAATCTCAAAAGACGACCCCAATGATGACTGGAAAGGTCGCCCAGTCATCATTGCGACACGGCGCATCCCCTAGTGTCCAGCCGCTAAATAGTTATTGATGGTGCTATTTTAGTTGGCTGAGTTTTGTGTTTACAAATAGAATGATAGCAAATAATTGTAAGTTTTAATCAGCTAGTGAATTGCGAGATTGTTGGATTGATAACGATGAACAAGCTGGCTGTAATTCAGAACACCTTTGCCACATGAGCGGAAGTGTTATACGCAATCCCTAGTAACTCCCTCATTTATGAGTGTATCTATGCCCCTCATCATACAGCAAGTTTTCCCGTTGTGGTATGCTTAATATAGGAAAGGTTGCAGCTATATGCATGTAATCATTTATTGGATGGTCAGCCACCTGACAAATTACCACATCTCAGATAACTCAACCTAGTATGAGCCGGAAGCCAACAGTTGCCTCACCATGGCGAAGTTCTTAGCGGGTGTATTTTGGCCGCTTAGAACTTGCGCCGGGTTGGTAGACTGGTGGGTTTTACCAGGCTGCCAACCGCCCTTGAGACCGTTCTTTGGCTCAAGGTCTGCGCCATGGTGAGGCAACTGTTGGCTGGAGGCGGCAACAAAACATCAAAAACCAAACAACAAAGGAAGTTCAGTATGGAAATCGAGAATGACCCAGCTTATCAACAAATGATTAATGGTGAATTGTATATGGAATCACCACTACTATTGAAGCGCCGTAACTATGTGCGGGAACAAATTATGAAGTATAACCAAATCGCCGATAACGACGAACGCAATGCCGGGATGAAAAGCTTGTTACGTTCCGTTGGTGACCGCTTCTTTGTGGAACCGACATTTGAATTCAGTTACGGGGTCAACATTACGATTGGGGATCACTTTTATGCCAATCACGGCGTCACGATTTGTGATGAAGGGGTCGTTAAAATTGGGAACGACTGTAAGTTTGGCCCTAAAGTGGGTTTGTATACGCCGGTGCATCCGCTAGATCCAACGGTGCGGCGGACAGAAGCGGAACGTACGGCGCCGATTACGATTGGCAATGACGTGTGGATTGGGGGTAGTGCGATGGTCTTACCCGGGGTCACGTTAGGTAATAACGTGGTCGTGGGGGCCGGAGCAGTCGTCACGCACTCATTTCCGGATAATGTCGTGGTCGTTGGTAATCCAGCCCACGTCTTGAAAGAAAATAAACCAACCGCCTAGTTTGACAATTGGGCAGTGGTCGTTGAGAATGAAATTGCACTAGTAAATAGTTTTAAATTTATAGATGGGAGCGTTTTTTATGTCCGAAATGAGTCCTAAAGAGTTTAAACATATTTTAGTCGGGGTCGATGATTCTGATGATGCCCAGTTAGCCTTCCGGTATGCGATTAATCGCGCGAAAACTGATGGCGCTAAGTTAACAATCGTGTCGATTTTGGAACAAGATAACATGAACGTTTACGAAGCCATGAATAAGGATTATGTACATGGCCAACGTTCCGACTTGGAAGCCCACGTGTTGCAATATGAAAAGTTGGCAAAAGATGTTGGGGTGCAAGATGTCACGACGGTCGTCGATGAAGGTAAGCCGGGGGAAACGATTGTTAAGGAAATCATTCCAGCAATTAAGCCTGACTTATTAGTCATTGGTTCAATCGCTAAACACGGCGTGCGCCGGTACTTTGGGTCGCAAGCGGCTTATATGGCGAAGTATTCACCAATTTCAGTGCTAGTTGTTCGTTAACGAAAATTAAAATCAGGTCACAAAAGGCGTGGAATCACTCGGATTCCGCGCCTTTTATGCTATCATTAATCAATATCATTTTATGGAAGAGGCGCATTATGAAATCAATTACGCTTTATTTTGTCGTGAGCGGTGCGACTTATTTTAATCAACTCGATCGTTTTCAAGGCTGGAGCGGCACGCCGTTAACACCGGCCGGGCAACAAGCCAGTGTCGCTGTCGGGCAAAAACTGGCGGCGGTTAAATTCGATACTGCTTATGCGAGTGATACGAGTCGTGGTGGTAAAACGGGACACGCCGTCTTGGCCGCGCAAGCAACGACCACCCAATTGCAATTGTTGGCGAGTTTACGGGCCCCATTTTACGGGGGCTTTGAAGGCTTTGAACAAGCTGCCGTCTGGTCCGGCTTTGCGACCAAGTTAGGTTACCCGAGTGTGGCTAAATTTGAAGCGGATCAAACGCCCATGGCTTTACAGAACTTAATTCACGACCATGATGTGGATAGTTTGGCCGAAAGCGGTGAAGAATTCTGGCAACGTTATCGCAGCGGCTTGGCCCAAGTGACGGCCGCCACGCCGGCTGATGGCAATGTTTTGGTAGTGACCGATAGTATGACGTTGCGCCATTTAATCTTTCAAGCAACCGGTGAACAACCAGCTAACCAAGCAATCGCCCCTAGTACCGTTACCGTCTTGACCCAAGCTGGGGATAAGTGGACCGTGCGCCAAGCGTAATAAGTTATGCACAGTGGATAACTAGTTGGTTGCGATGGCGTATAAAATGCGCTAATGTGAAAGTATAAAAATTATCAATTTAGGAGCGGTTAATTAAAATGCAAGTAAACGTAGTAACGAGTGTTGTCGCTGGTCAAGAAACGGTTGATACGAAAGCCATTCAAGCTTTTATTGACGCCTTAAGTGAACAGTTAGGTAAGGATTACACTTTTAAATTAGATACTGATTATGGCAAGTCATTAGACACTGATGATGCCGATGTTTATTTAGTCTATTTCGGGTCACAAGCTAACTTAACACCAGCGCAACGTCAAAAGATGATTATCTTTTATGCCCAAGATGATGTGGATAACTTAATCATCGGCCGGTTTGTGGATATGTTGCAACAGTTGAACAAATAGTTATCAACAGGGGGTGCTAACATGAGTTTATTAGTATTAGGGATCATTGCGATTATTTTATTTATTCTCGAAGAATTCGTGTTTTCAGCTAGCCGCTATTTCTGGGTTGGTGGGATTGCGCCCATCTTGTGGACGGTTTTCTTGGCGTATGAAGTCATCGTTAACGCGGCAACGTTAACGATGCCGGACTATGTCTTGGCCATGATTGCGGTCATTGTGCCGTACGTTTGCTGGGGGAACGGTTTTTATCGGCGTGAAGCGAAACGGCGGGCGCGCTAATGGTTCAACGACTTACCGCTGACCAAATACCGCGCGAATTATTGTTATTAGCTGACCCTGATTGGCAACAAGTGCAAACGTATTTAACGACTAGTACGAGTTATGGTGTCCGACGCGATGGCCAAGTGGCCGGTATCGTAGTGTTAAGTGCGCTCACGGCTGGTCATCGTGAGATTATGAATTTGGCGGTAGCGCCGAGTTATCAACATCAAGGGATTGCGAAAGCCTTACTAGCGGATGCGATTAAAAGTTGTCAACAGGACCCAGCTTGTCATGAGTTGCAAATTGGGACGGGCAACTCGTCGTTACGACAGTTAGCGATTTATCAACGGGCCGGCTTTGAGATGGTGGCCATTTGGCGCAATTTCTTTGTGGATAACTATCCCGAACCGATTTATGAACAAGGTATTCAGTGTAAAAGTATGGTGCGACTCGCCTTAGCGGTGGATTAGTCGCTGAAGGAGGCCGCTATGTGGCAGGCAAAAAATCTGATTAGTAGCTGGTTTTACAGTGCCATCGCGGTATTTATCGTGATGGTCTTGTCGGCGCGGCAAGCCGTGAACCATATAGTATTAGAATTCAACCCGTTAGTGATTTATTGTATCGTTTGTGGGTTAGTTTTATTTCCAATCATCAAGTATCGCTGGGCGCGTGTCTTTAAAGTCTGGGGTAAGGGCAAGGCCGAAAAGCCCAGTGACCCACGGCCAGACGATGACCAAATCATTAAAGATTCTGGGCGGCCATGGTCGGTAGCGGCCAAGCGCACTAAGCCTAAACCGGTGCCCACGGCTTTAACGCCGCAAGTGGAAGCCAAGGCGGACTTTATGGATGAGTTTATCAATTTCTTTAAAAATATCTTTATGGCAATTGTGTTGATTGTGATTAGTCCGGCGGTGTGTCTGGGTTTTTGGGTCAAAGACCACCGTGTGGGAGGTCAACATTAAGCGCCAACGCCAAGTCAGTCGAATCCTAGTGCCTATCGTAATATTATTGGCGCTGGGATATTTAGCATTAGTGCGCGAAAATCAGTGGTTACAGTTCGTCGGCTTGCTTGGTGGGCTAATTTTAGTTGACCAGGCGCGGCCGGGACGCTTATTAAATCATCTCGTGGTGCATTGGTTGTTTAAACAATAGGGGGCGAAACGATGCGACACCTTTATTTGAATCAAAAAATCTTAGCCGTTCGCGACAAGTTTGCGGTACTCGATGACCAAGAACAACCGGTTTATCAAGTTGCTGGTAGCTTGTTCAGAATTCCAAAGCAGTTTGAAATTACGGATACATCCGGTCGAGTGGTAGGGACGGTGACGAAAAAAGTCGTCGCGTTGATGCCCCGTTTTGACTTGAACATTGACCGCCGCACGGTTGTGACGATTCAAAAGAAAGTGACGTTCTTCAAGCCCCGCTATGAACTGATTGCCGCTGGTTTGACGGTGCAAGGGGACTTCTGGGATATGAATTTTGAAGTCGTGCGGGATGGCGTAGTTGTCGGCAGTGTGGCCAAGCGCTGGTTCAGTATCGGCGACAAGTACGAGATCAGCATTGCCAATGATGACGATGAATTAATCATGGTCGGTTTAGTCGTCGCGATTGATTATGTCAAACGGCTAGAAGCCGCTGGCCGTCGCAGTAGTAGTAGTGAATAAAGCGTCTGCGAATGTTGTCCTCCAGCAAGTTAAAGTGTTTCGCGTACCGGGACCAGCTGGCGCCAAAGAGCGGT
>NZ_AYGX02000122.1:6994-15278 GCF_000498955.2 Lactiplantibacillus fabifermentans DSM 21115
TTTTTGAGCTCAGCCAAGTCCGCTAATCTCAAAAGACGTCCTTGTTCTCAGCCGAGCAAACCACTCGACTAAGAACAATATCGGTACGTTCACACTTTAACTTGCTTCCGGGATGTCATCGTATAATTGTACTTATTATCTGAGCAATACAACAAAGGCTTCGCCACTAGCAAATAGTGGCGAAGCCTTTGTTGTGTGTGAATGATAGTCGTAATTACTGCTGATTGGAAGCGACAACTATCGGTAGCTAATCCTAGTATGTTTACATGGAAACCAAGCGCTTTATAGAACGTTAGGTTAGTTAACTTGATTAATTAACGCCGCATTCGGTTGCCACGGCCAAGCTTTGACGACGCCGATAATATGACTTTTTGGAACAAAGCCCCAGTAACGACTATCGTTAGAAACGCTGCGATGGTCGCCCATCACGAAGTAGTCGCCTTGCGGAACTCGGTTGTGTTTTAAGGCAGTTTTCCAAGCGACTTGGCTCGAACTCAACCGGGTTAGTGACCAGCCCATCAAGTGATGGTGGTCATTGGTGACTAGCGAGCCGGTCGTTTGTTGGAAGTGATTTTTTAGATAGCTTTGGGCGATACGGTGATGATTGACGTATAGTTGGCCGGTCTTCGTGTAGTGAATAGCATCGCCGGGCTGGCCGATAATGCGTTTGACGTAAACGGCGTTGTGATCTTTTTCCTGGGGGTTCAACCCGTAAGCCTTAAAAATGACGATTTCACCAGTATGTACTGACGCCGTCTTGACGGCAATCACCCGTTCATTATCTTGCAAGGTCGGCGTCATGGATTTGCCGTCGACATGGACGACGGTAAACCAATACTCGCGAATGAAAAAGGCGATGATGAGGCCGGCAACGATGGGCAAGAGTAAGTGTGCGATTAACTTTAATTTGACTGCCATTAGCCGGCCTCCTGTAAATGATTAGTTTAAGTATATCAAAGTATTAGTGGCAAAAAAACTCGGTTGTCGCGAGGACAATCGAGTTTGACCGAATTACGGTTGATAGTTATTGATATATTCTTTCCGTGCTTGCCAAGGCCAAGCCTTAACGACCCCAATCATGTGGCTCTTAGGTACTAAGCCCCAATAACGACTGTCGTTAGAAACGCTCCGGTGGTCCCCCATGACGAAGTAGTAACCCTTCGGCACTTTACCATTAGTGACTTGTTTGGACCAACCTTGGTCGTGGCTGAGACTATTTAACGTCCAGCCAGTGACTTTGCTGTGCTTGTTAGCCATAAATGAACCGGTCGTTTGTTGGTAACTATTTTGCAAATAGCTTTGCTTAACGACTTTACCGTTGACCATTAATTTACCAGAATTGGTGTATTTGACCGTATCACCGGGCATCCCGATGACCCGCTTCACATAAACGGCGCTCTTGCTCGTTTGGTCCGGGTCCAAGCCGTATGCATCGAAGACGACGACTGAACCCGCTTTGATCGTGCTAGTTTTGAAAGCGACGACCCGTTCGTTATTTTGTAAGTTAGGTTGCATGGAAGTCCCATCAACGCGCACCATCGTGAACCAGAATTGGCGAATGAGTAACGCCAAACCTAACCCAATCACGACGGGTAGCACCCAACTCATAATTGTTTTGAATGTTTTCACTGTGTTAACTCCCTTAAATGTGTGTATAACCCCCATTATAAACGAACGTTACCATTTAGATACATAAAAATACTTAAAACTTCCATGGAATCTTTAAAAATGAGACGATTTGCTGTTAAAAATGACCGTCATCGTTATTGAAATCGTTACCAAACTTTGGTTAACTAAGTGTGGTAACCAATGAGGGAGGAATTTATTGATGAAATCACAAAAAGACCGGATGTTAGCCGGTGAATTATATATTGCCGATGACCCACAACTCGCTAAAGAGAATTTGCGTGCTAAACGGGTGACGCGGCTGTTCAATCAAACCACCGAATTAGAAAAAGACCAACGGCAGCAATTGCTGGGCGAGATGTTCAAGTCAATCGGGGCGGGTGGCTATATTGAACCGCCATTTCACACAGATTATGGCACTAATACCACGATTGGTAAGTCTTTTTACGCTAACTATGACGCGATCTTCGTGGATGTCGCCCCGATAACGATTGGCGACAACGTCTTCATGGGTCCGCGCGTCGGTTTATACACGGCGGGCCATCCTATCGATGCGGCGATTCGGGCCGAACAACTCGAATACGGGTACCCAATTACGATTGGCGACAACGTCTGGTTTGGCGGCAATGTGGTCGTCAACCCGGGCGTCACGATTGGCAGTAATGTCGTGATTGGTTCCGGTTCAATCGTCACCAAAGACATTCCTGATAACGTGGTCGCGGTCGGCAATCCGTGCCGCGTCTTACGGGAAATTACTGCGGCTGACCAAAAATATTGGCAAGCGCAAAAAGAAGCGTACTTCGCTGACCAAGACTAAGGCTTAGATGCTGGTTGATCGTGATGATCACCAGCATTTTTTTGACGCGCTTTTTCGGCCTTTTCAATCCGGCGCATGACTAGAGTTTGTAAATAATAAACAAAGGCAATCATGAAGACGATTAGGATTAAGACGGTACCTACAATTTCAGTAACCATAATTAGCATTCCTCCTCGTAAACGTTGGTTCCATTTTAACGGTGCCGTGGTCCAGAAACAATGGTTATTTGAAATTTTAGCGCCCACCGTCAAAATGGGTTATCATTAAATGTAAACGAATACAATCAGGGAGAACGCTATGGCATATATTGAAGTAATCAAGGAAACGCGGACTTTTCATAACGGTGACCAGGAAACCATCGCCAATCGGGAATTGTCGTTTGAAGTGGCCCAAGGGAGCGTGGTCACGATTCTAGGGCCAAGTGGAGCTGGTAAATCGACGTTATTAAATATTTTAGGCGGCATGGATAGTCCTACTAGTGGACAAGTCTTAATTGATGGGGAAGATATCGCGCAATTTTCTGCCAAACAACTGACGACGTATCGGCGCCAAGCCGTGGGTTTTGTCTTTCAATTTTATAATTTAGTGTCGAATTTGACGGCGCGGGAAAATGTGGAGCTAGCTTCACAAATTACTAAAGATGCCCGCGATGTCGATGAAACGCTGGCATTAGTTGGTCTAACGGACCGTGCTGCGAACTTTCCGGCCCAATTATCTGGTGGTGAACAACAACGGGTGGCCATTGCGCGGGCGGTGGCGAAAAATCCCAAGCTATTATTATGTGATGAACCGACCGGGGCGCTGGATTATCGGACCGGTAAACAAGTCTTACAAGTGATCCAAGACGCTGCCAAACAAACTGATACGACGGTGATTATCGTGACCCACAATAGCGCGATTGCGGCGATGGGCGACCAAGTGATTCGCATTAATGACGCCCAAGTTCAATCTGTCGAATACAACGACCACCCGACACCGGTGGCCGAGATTGAATGGTAGGTGAGGGGCATGACACCAGCTTATTTTAAAGCCATTTTTCGCGAAATTTGGCGGTCGAAAGCCCGCTTCATTTCCATCACGTTAATTATTTTCTTAGGGGTGGCGTTTTACACCGGCATTCGGGCGACCGGTCCGGACATGTTACAAGCCGCCGATGATTATTTTAATCGCCAATCACTTGCGACCAACAGCGTCCAGTCGACGATGGGCCTAACGAATTCGGATACTCAGGCGTTGGCCCAACACGCGTCGCAAGTCACTTATCAAAAGGTGAAATACTTAGACGTCAATCAGTTGAACAATAATCGGGTTGTCCGGGTCGCTGAACTACCCGCAACGCAAAAACTGAACAAGTTACGGGTAGTCAGCGGCCGGTTACCGCAAAAAGCCAACGAAATCGTCTTGGACACCCAGGCCCAACGTCTCCAACCGAGCTTAAAAATTGGGTCAACGTATAAAATTGTTAGCACAAAAGCGTTGAATCAAAAGTTCAAACGGCGGACCTTTAAAGTCGTCGGCTTTGTCAATTCGCCGCGCTACGTGGAAAACGTTAGCCGGGGCGTGACGACGGTCGGTAAAGGGACGCTAGATTACTTTGCATATGTACGACCACAGACGCTCAAGTTAAACGTGGCGACGCGCATTGATGTGCAGTTCAAAAATTTGCGTGGCGTAACGCCGTATACCGCAAAATATAAACGGTTGAATCGGCAAAATACCGCCAAATTAAAACGGTGGCTCAAGCCGCAAGCTAAGTTACGGCAAACGGCGTTACAAAAGCAAGCCACGCAAAAAATTGCTCCGTTAGCCCAAGCGACGGCGGCCTTAAAACAACAAGTGCCAGCGGGAACCGCCCAATTAGTAAAGTTAGAAACCCAACTTAAAGCGGCCCAGGCCCAAGTAGCCGCCATTAAGACGCCCACGTATATTTATACTGATCGCAGTGATAACCCGGGTTACACTGAGTACCACGAGAATACGCAACGAGTCGTCGCCTTGTCAACCGTCTTTCCGTTATTCTTCATCGCGATTGCGGCCTTGATTTGTTTAACGACGATGACGCGGATGGTTGAAGAATTGCGGTTACAGATGGGGACTTTGAAAGGACTTGGGTATAGCAATAACGCGGTCGGTAGTGAATTCATGATTTACGGTGGCTTAGCCGCCTTGCTAGGGACCGGGTTGGGCGTTATTTTTGGCGTCAACTTCTTCCCGAAATTCATTGCGCAAGCGTACGGCAGCATGTATAACTTACCCGCCATTAGCGTGCAATACTTGTGGACCGACATCGGGGTGGCGTTAGCAATTGCGCTCCTGTGTACGCTTGGAACGGCGTTAGTCGTCTTACGAGTGGACTTACGCAGCTTACCGGCGCAACTCTTACAACCGAAAGCGCCCAAAGCTGGTAAAACTTTGTTACTGGAACGGTGGACCGGTTTTTGGCGGCGCTTGAGTTTTAACCATAAGATCACCTTGCGGAATTTATTCCGGTACAAACAACGGTTATTAATGACCGTGCTCGGGATTGCCGGCTGTATGGCGATGATGATTACTGGTTTTGGCTTGAAGGACTCGATTGGTGACATTTCGACTAAGCAGTTCAATGAATTGTGGCATTACGATGCCATCGTGACGCGGACTGGGACCGAAACGAAGGCGCAACGGACCACGATTAGCAAGCCGAGTTTGTATCAAGCAAGTCTGGCACTGAAGTCAGCGCAAGTCACCATCAAAAAAGGCGGGGTTGCCGAACAAACGGCGACTTTGGGCGTGCCTGAACACGCGGCCAATTTGAATAAGTTTGTGACCTTGCGCAGTCGGACGACCCATCAAAAGTACACCTTGTCGCAATCCGGGGCGATTATTGATGAAAAGCTCGCTAAGCTATATGGCGTAAAAGTCGGCGATACTTTGCCAATTAAGCTCGCGGGGCAAACGACCAAGACTATCAAAGTGGCCGCAATTGCGGAAAATTACGTCAATCACTTTGTGTATTTGAGTCCGAGTTATTACCGCCAAGTTTTCGGTAAACAACCGATTTATAATAGTAATTTAGTCCAATTTACCAACAAGAGTGAAAAACGGGCGAATGCTTACGCGAATACGTTGCTGAAGCAAACTGGCATCTTGAACGTGACGTTAATGAGTACCGAAAAAAATACCAACTTTAAAATGTTTGATAGCATGAATTTAGTGGTCTTGATTTTCGTCATTTCGGCCGGGGCGTTGGCCTTAGTCGTACTGTATAACTTGACGAATATCAATGTTTCCGAACGGATTCGGGAACTATCTACGATTAAGGTGCTCGGCTTTTATGATGGCGAAGTCACGATGTATATTTTCCGTGAAAACTTCATTTTGACCGGTCTCGGAATTATTCTCGGCTGCTTCTTAGGCAATTGGTTACACGCCTATATTTTACAAACCGCTGAAACCAACGCGTTGATGTTCTCGCCGGGGATTCATCCGATTAGCTATGTCTATTCGGCGCTATTAACGGTGGCCTTTAGTTTAATCGTGATGGTGATGATGCATCGTAAGTTGAAGCACGTCAACATGTTAGATGCATTAAAATCAGTTGATTGAGTTGCACGTACTTGCACTTATTGTTAAAAAGTGCTGTAATCGAGGTAGAACTTAAATTGTGCGTATCAGTTTAGCATGACGAAAAAACGGACGGGGTGAATTTTATGGAAGAAACAGTACAAGCGTTAAGTGATATTGTCCAAATGAATTCTGTAAACGGTAACGAACAACCAGTTGCCGAATATTTAGCAAAGTTACTGAAGCAACATGGTATTGATTCGAAGTTAATTGAATATGCACCAAATCGTGCGAACTTAGTCGCTGAAATTGGTGACGGCAATGGTCCAGTCATTGGTTTTGACGGCCATACCGATACGGTCGCTTTAGGAGACGAAGATAAATGGGCTGGGAGTCCACTGTCAGCGGCGATTAAAGATAACAAGCTCTTCGGTCGTGGTGTGACCGACATGAAGGCTGGGATGATGGCCGGCGTCTTTGCCATGATCAATTTAAAGGAACAAGGTGTGCCGTTACACGGGACGTTGCGTTTGATGGCAACCTTGGGTGAAGAAGATGGCCATGTCGGTGCGGAACAACTCGCAGCTTTAGGTTATGCCGATGACATCAAAGCGATGATTGTTGGGGAACCGAGTGGCGCTGACAAGCGGATGTTAGCCGACAAGAAGATTCAAGCCATGCTTGGTGCCGACGAAGCGACGGCTAAAAAGATGATGGCCGCTAACCCGACGACGGAACAACATTTTATTGAATTAGCCCATAAAGGGTCCTTAACTTATACGGTACGTTCCAAAGGGGTTGCGGCGCATAGTTCGATGCCGCAAATCGGTAAGAATGCGATTGATGCGTTAATGGGTTACTATAACAAACAAACCGCTTATTTTGAAAGTTTCAACCACGTGAAAAACTCGGTCTTAGGACCAACGATTCCCGTCGTGACCTTAATCAAAGGTGGCGAACAAATCAACACGGTGCCAGCCAGTGCGGAACTTTCCGTTAAGATTCGGACGATTCCCGAAGTCCGCAATGATAAGATTATTGCCGACCTCGAAAAAATCGTCGCGGAATGCAATGCGGCCGGTGCAGAATTGACCTTAGATATTCATGACAGCTTCTTCCCAATGCATACCGCCGAAGATAGCAACTTGGTACAATTGGCCAAGTCAGTTGGCCAACAAGTCTTAGAACAACCTTTACCATACTTCGGGGCACCCGGTGGGACCGATGCCTCATCATACTTGCCACACAATGAAGATATGGAAGTCGTGGTCTTTGGTCCGGGGAACATTACCGCCCATCAAGTTAACGAATACGTTGATTTGGACATGTACAAACGCTACATTAAGATTTACGCGGCGATGATTAGTAATTTGTTAGCTTAAAACTGAAATGTTTGATGAAATGCAACTCTTATGGAGTTGTATTTTTTATCATATCTGTAAACGCCGGCAGAGCACTAATGATTAATGAGAACATCGTGACTTGGATGAGCATCATTAAGCCGGTACTCACAATTGACCAAATGTTAAAATAAGACCACTGGCGGCGTTCATGGGTCGTGAGTGATGCGAGTACAGCCGGAACATGCCGCGATTGCCAGGCCTGCCGATTCACTAAAATATCGCGAGTCAGGACGCTGAAAATGAAAAGTAAGAAACCAAATTGGCAAATAAATGTAAAATCGAGACGACTGATTGTCAGCGAAGCACCTATCAGTATTAAGATGCTGATTAGAATCACGACCTCGCAGCGACGCAATCGTTTACTCCAGGGCGTTTGAAAAAATGCGAATCTAAGCTGTTTGAATGCGGGGTGCGTTAACCAAGCTAGCGTAATGGCATGAATTGTTAGTGTACTTAAAATACCAATCAGCAAGAACGCTGAAATGGTGCTCGTTAGCTGAATGAGTGGATCTTGAGTAATCGGGAAAAGCCATTCTGAGGGATAAGTAAACAAAGTTAATGACACCTTTCAGTCAATATCAAGATTGATTAGTTGCACTAGCATAACGTAATTCGTGGTGCGCGACATGCAGATTTATATATTGTTTTTGTAAAGGTTTGGTTGTGATGGGACAACACTACGACCACTAAAATGAAACTTTCATGAAAGTTTTGGATTAGAACGATTAAATACAATCAAAATGATGACGCTAAAATTGATTAAATGACACTAGCTTTAGTCAAAATGCGCCGCCATCTCCGGCTGAAAATTGCTTGTTAGATTATCGGTTTGATATTGGCTTATGGTAGATTGCAAATTTAATCCGAATTTTTGGACAAATTGTTCAGCATAACC
>NZ_AYGX02000123.1 GCF_000498955.2 Lactiplantibacillus fabifermentans DSM 21115
ACTCCTTTGAGATAATTATAGCGAACAAGTTGTCCGTAATTACATCATAAGAGCCGATACTACCGGTACATGTGTGTCAGCTTCCATCGCCACCTGTTCAGACAACAGTCCAATATAGTATTTCTGCAAAAATATTTTCATAAGTTAAATGTGCTTTTTATAGTTGCATTTTATTTTAAATTTGCTATACTGTGCTTATAGAAGTTGCAGTTAATCCATTTTAATTGTGCTTATAATAATTGCATTTAAATTTTAGGAGGAACTCACATGACTACTCATACTTTCAAACTTAATACAGCTTATATTAAAGGAACTATCGAAGCTACCTTACCTAGACTCGAAAATCATAAAATTTTAGGTTTCATTTTCAATTTATACCGTGCTTACTTCAAATTTGCTGCCAACCAAACCACCCGTCATTTTAACTTTTTACGCAACCTAATCAATAAGGAGGCAGCAAACCATGAATAAAGTCTTCAGTTTCAAACGCGAAGGTAAAACCACCGTTACGATTACTGATACTAATTTAACAATTGAGCGTTCCGGATTTTTGAACCAGTTACAGTTCCACGGTATTAAGCAACAGACTATTAACCTAGATAGTATTACCAATATCAACTATCATCCAGCCAAGCCTAAACGTGGCTATATCCGATTGAACACCATTAACGGTAATGCTAAGGATAAAAACATTATTTATTTCTACGGCAAAAACGAAGAACAATTAGCAACCGAATTGAAAGCACAACTCCTTTCAATCATTCATTCAAACTAATCACGGAGGACCATTCTAATGACATTATTTAAATTCAAGGCAACTACCCACGCCGCTCATACTGCTAAAATTGGCAAACCAGTCAGTTGGGACACCATGGAACAGCTAATCGATACTCCTGGAAACCTGAAAGTAAAGTCGGTCACGACAAACTGGGCAGCTAAATTATCTGGTCTATTAAATATAAAAGATGCCCAGGCCAAAGCCGCCGGAATTAAAGATCATGATGAATCAATTGAAATCACAACTCATATTCTCAAACGTCCCAACCAGGACTTTTACTTAATTGATACTGGTGTTAGTGAACAGTTACTACAAGACCCAAAAGAAGCCGGCGTCGGGTGGATGCTTAAAAAATATGGTGGTGTTGACTCCATGAATGCTCAGCCTAGTACTGAATCAATCATCGCAAACGAATCAGGAAATCTCAAAGGTGTCTTTCTTTCACATATTCATCTGGATCATGTCACTGGATTACCAGCAATTCCCAAAGAGACGCCGATTTACATTGGCAAAAATGAGGCCGATGCCCAATTAACACTGAACATCATTGCGCAAGGTACCAACAATCGGATGCTGGCTGGACGTCCCGCCCTACAAGAACTCCCCTTCAATCAAGATATTAATGGTACATTAACTGATGTCGTTGATGTATTCGGTGATCAAATGTTCTTTGCAATTCCAACACCTGGTCACACAATTGGTCACATCTCATTCTTAGCGCGCACAACTGATGGACCAATATTATTTACTGGTGATGTTAGTCACACTCGCTGGGGGTGGGACCATGGCGTTGAACCTGGTACTTTCTTAGCAGACCGTGTCGCCAGCAAAGATAGTCTCAAATTATTACGTGACCTTAGCAACCGTCACCCTAACATGACCGTGAAGTTAGGCCATCAAGAATAGTTAATTGTGCTTGTAATAGTTGCATTTAAAAGAATGATTAACTATACTTAAGAATAATACCCTCACTAATAAGGAGGTTACAAAAATGCCTGCAAATAACGTTCATTTAGGTCCACCACGGCTTAGAACTGCTATTCAAGCCGTAGTTTGGTTAGGAAAAAGTGGTAGTGTCATCAGTAGTTCAATGATAGCAAGTCGTGTAAAAACTCATGCAACTTTTGTTCGTCGTATCATGACATCGCTTAGTAAAGCTGGGATAGTCGAATCAAAGGGTGGTCGTGAAGGCGGATATTACCTGGAAAAGTCCCCGTCCGATATAACTTTGGCCGATATTTATCGTGCAGTTGCTCATGATGTAAGTCCCAAAAAAATCGACGTTGAATTCGATTACCCCGAAGATGAAGAACGTTTGGACGTTGAACAATTCAACCAAAGTATGGAAAATATCTTAGCCAAGGCCGAAGAACAGGCCATCGAGTATTTAGGCAACTATACGGTCGCTCAACTTATGGATGATATTAAAATGATTTAAACAACCAAAAAATCCCACTCACTTTCCATATTACGGAAAATGAGTGGGATTCTTCTATTTACTTAGCAACGGCATGGTTCTCATCCAACATGTATTGGAATTCAACGGTTCCAGCCAATAAATCAGCCTTGAACAAACCTTGCGTCCCGTTATTTTCATCCGACATCACAACGAAGTAAGTGGCACCTTCGTCAACGACGTGTTGGAAACTAACGTATTCGCCCTTAAAACCGTTCTTCCGGAACAAACCAATGATCCGAATCATTTCACGTTGTGTTACTTCATTTGCAGCTGCTTCACTCATGTATTTAAATACCCCTATCAATTCTCTTAGATGTTCTCTTTAATCAACTAACTTATACCAGGACTACAGGGGCCATTTTGCCGCACGCGTAATCTCCTAAAACTTTAAGTGCTAGTGTCCAACTAGTGACCACTACCGGCCTGCAATTCAGCTAACTTTTCTTCAATCAAGTCATTAGCGATGCTAAACGCTTTTAGTCGGCGTTTAGCCAAAGTTAATTGGGACTTATATCGTGAAGGCTCTTCCTTAGCTTCAAAGGTCTTCACGACTTCACGAATCTTATGCAAGGTTGAATCAATTTGCCGTTTGGCTTCCAGTAACTCAGCTTCATCATACATGTAAGTGCCCTCCTGTTTTTCAGAAAGTTAACCAACTAAATTGAAAGTGGCAGTGCCCATTTAGCGTCCACTAGCGGCCGAAGTTGTCATAAATTGCCAAAACCATCCTAAGTTATCACAACTTAGCTGGTTTTAGCGCCATAAAAAAGCGCCCCCACTAAAGCGGGCGCTCTTTATGAAAATCAGTAAATAATCGCGCTGATTATTTGCCTAACTTTTCTTTGCCTAAGACGTTTAATTTTTCATCAAAGTCATAAACAACTGGTTCACCAGTAGCCATTTCAAGGTCCATGATGTCATCATCAGAGATGCGTTCGATGTACTTCGAAAGGGCACGTAATGAGTTACCATGGGCTGCGATGATGATGTTCTTGCCATCTAATAACTTAGGAGCAATTTCATCTTCCCAGAAAGGAACTATATTAATATTCCAAAATCACTAACACATCAGTATCTGCAGGAACAATTACTCGAATGCTAGTTACCACTTAGTGACAACTATAACTAATAAAATATTAAATCAGTTATTAGTTTACCAAATTTTAATTATATCCAAGCCCTATGTTGCCTAAAATATATTCAAATTAAATTTACACTCTATCCTAAAGGGACTTGTTTTGAGCACATTAGTGCTCAAGATTTAACAACTACGTTACTCCAAATTATCCAAAGGCCGCTGAAAGTACTCAACTGGCAAACACCTTACCAAGTCATGCTGACTAATTTGTCAAAAAATTCGGATTAAATTTGCAATCTACCACTTACACATTGGATACTCACGAGCTGCATGACAAACAACAAAAGTTCACATTTAACAATCTACCTTAAACTAATAATTTTCCATTCCATCTTCTTATTTATTTTTAAAGCTTGCAAAAGCTTTATCGATTTGTTGAAATTCTTCTTCACTTAAGGTGACATTTAACGCGTCAGTGTTGTCTGCTGCTTGTTGCTTATTACGAGCTCCAGGAATTACAACTGCAATGTTAGAATTGGTAATGTACCAAGCTAAAATAGTTTGCGTTACACTGGCAGAATGATGATCGGCAATCTTTCCAGTAATTGCTAAGGCATTAATAATTGTTTCGAATTCTGCTTTACTATAATCATCTGAAAATTTTTCATAATCATTAAGCGTGTACCGGCCTGTCAATAGTCCAGAAGCTAGTGGAAAGTACGGAACGAAAGAAATTTCATTTTGCTTTAGATATGGCCACTCAGTCTCTTCTATTTGACGATGAACCAAATTATAATGGTCTTCGACAATATCAACTAAGCCATCAATATTAGCTTCTTTAAGTTGTTCAGGAGTAAAGTTTGAAACACCAATAGCACGAATCAGCCCCGCTTGTTTTAATTCATTTAAAGCAGCAACAGCTTCATTTTTGGGTGTTCTATTGTCTGGAAAATGAATATAAAAAATATCAATATAATTTGTTTGTAGGCGGTCTAATGCATCATAAACAGCTTGCTTTAAAAAGATCGGATCATTATTAATTTGATTATTATTTTGAGGATCTTGAGCAGCCTTAGTAGCAATCACGATGTTAGATCGGTCATAATTTTGAATAACTTCTCCAATTATTTCTTCAGAACGACCTTCTCCATAAATATACGCTGTATCCAGTAACTTAATACCTGAATCCAGAGCCTGTTTTACAACATCATAACCGTCTTGTTCTTTCAAATTTTGAAATAAATTATGACCACCAACCTTATTGGTTCCTAATCCCAATTTGGTTGTTTTCACAGTGCTTTTGCCAATTTTGATTTCTTGTATCATTCTCGTTTCCTCCCTAAAAATACTGACTAACTTTAGTTTTAAACAAATCCATGTTTGTATTTTAAATCAACCATGGTAAATTGCAAATTTGCAATCTACCTCAAATTAAATTTACAATCTACCATAGGTTATACTAGACAAAAGATCAGCTCCTAAAAGATGGGTTTGTGGTAAACACCATTTTAGAGGAAGCTGATCTTTTTGTCCGAACAGCGTTCGGATTAATTTTACAATCTACCTTTAATATATTATATCGAACAATTTGTCCGTAATTACATCATAGGAGCCAATAATAGATAGTCCTACTTCACAAAAAGTTTCAATGTTTAATTCGTTCAGCATAAGTTATACTAGACAAGAGATCAGCTCCCAAAAAGTATGTTTGAGTAAACACCATTTAAAGGAAGCTGATTTTTTTGTTCGAACAGCGTTCGGATTAATTTTACAATCTACCACATTTTGTACTAAGCTCTTGCCTTCACGACTGTCGTAGCGGTATTAATAACATGTCCCTCAATTACATCATAAAATTCATTCAGGTAATATCCCTGATCTATTGCCAGTAATTTATCCAGAGAATATAGTCGAAATATATAACGATGATCACGGTCTGGTGGACACGGTCCAAAATAATGCTGACTTATTTTTTTATCGTGTTCATTTATAAAACTGCCCGAAGTAGAATTACTGCCTTGTACCATCTGTGCATCATTTTTTTGACTCATATTTTCTGGTAAACAAGTAATATTCACAGATATATTAGCAGCTATCCAATGAATCATTGTGAATCCCCTTACTGGAATAGCATCTTGATCCAGAAATGTGAAGGCCAATGACTTTGCATTCCTCGGGACATCACTAATTATTACGGGAAAAGAAACAATTGGATATCCTTGATATTTATCTGCTGATGTTGCATATTTAGTGTATTTTTTATTTAGAAATCCATTTGTGGTTGGAATTAATACTTTCATGCTTAACCTCCTACTAATTATCTAAAAACTTACTAATGATTTAGCATACTTAAGATATCTTGTAAAATCAAATACATATCTCAGAAAGAAACTATATTAGCATTCCAAAATCAATAACCCATCAGCATCTACAGAAACAATCACTCGTGTGCTAGTTATCATTTAGTGACAACTATAACTAATGAAATATTAAATCAGTTATTAGTTCAACAAATTTTAATTACATCCAAGCCTATGTTACCTAAAATACATTCGAATTAACTTTACAATCTATCGTTAGCATATTGATTGTTCAACATTCCTCCTAAGATATCATACAGACTATTTTATTAGTTTGAGTCAGAACCAATAAATTCAATTATCAAAGAACGATTATTTAGAAGATAATTTTCTGTCACAGTTTCAATGTACTACACATGTAAAACTAGCTCATGAAGACGATAAGACTAAATTGTACTTTCACCAATGTTTTTACTAACCGTCGTTAACTCCATCATCGGCCACAGCATCAAAACACCTAGAAAAACGAAGCCAAATTGATAGGCGTGTTCTAAAGTCATTGACTGGCTAAAAATTGAAACAATGACAGTAATTAAAGAGACTCCTAAACCCTGTGCTAAGGTCATAATTACGGATGCCAACGTATTAGCACTATTACGTTCAGCTAAAGGTACATCTGCAAACGTTAGCCCATTATATGCGGTTAGAGCTAACGAACGTCCAACACCGGAAATAAATGCTAGCAACGCGATAATCACTGGCCATGTTGTCGTTGTTATCAACGCTAGACAAAACGAACTAACCATTACCATAAAGAAAGCACTAAAAAGTGCCCCACAATATTTGAACACTTTTATAATCACGGTTGTGAAAGGTTTGATCCCAACATTTCCTAAAAAAATAAAAATAACAAACCCAGATGCTTTAACCGGTGACCATTGAAAAATTGTTTGCAAGTAAACGGTCATCAAGTATGGCATTGCTCCGACTGATAACCATAATATGCTACCACCCGTTTGTGTGAACCGAAACGACTCAATTCGCAATGATGCAACGGAAAATAAGGGGTTTTCAACTTTTTGTAAGTGAAAATAGGACAAAACTAGCATAAAAGCACCACCAACTACCATCTGTGTTGCAAGTAACCATTCGGCATGACCATGTGTGGCCAATTCTGCGCCTGTTAAAATTAATCCTGAAGCAATTGCGATCTCAAGAAAACCCGTGATGTCAAATTTATGTTGGATTGTCGGTTGGATATCACTATCAAGCAAAAATAAACCGATTAGGATAATAACTATTCCCATTGGTAAATTAATTATAAAAATCCAACGCCAGTTCCACCAAGTCACAATAAGTCCACCAACCAATGGGGCAATTGCTGGAGCAATCAAGGCTGGCCAAACCAAATAACTTGTCATGCGTAGTAACTGTGATGGGACTATCTTTTCCAATACAATCAGTCGAGCCGTCGGTGTCATTAGTGCACCTGACATTCCTTGAATTACGCGCATTCCCAATAAAACACTAAATGTTGGTGATAATGCGCTACCAAGAGAACTTAAAGTAAACAAACTGACTGCCAGCAACCATATTCTTTTTTTCCCAAATCGATTAGCAAGCCAGCCACTTAATGGGATAAAAATAGCAACGGTAATTAAATAAATACTAACAAGTAGTGCAACAGTAGCCGATCCAGTTCGAAAATATCTCGCCATACTTGGTAATGCGGTTGTGACAATAGTTCCATCCATGATTTCTATAAATAAGCTCGCAGCCATTAATAACGCAACTTTAATTTCTTTAGTCATTCTATTAAAACCCTCTATTCTTTTGCAAAGCTGTTTTAAACTCTTGAATCCATTGTTGTTTCTCCTGAGCTTGACGTAATCGTAATTGCATTATTTGTGATGCATACCAATGATCCTTATGCTTGTGTCTCTTCAAATGTTTTAGCTCTATTTGACAGTCATCAACGATGGCCATTTGTTCGTTCATATACTGATCAAGCAAATTTTGTTGGTCAACTAAGGGTAAATGTTGCATCGAATCTAGTTTTATTTGAAAAATATCATCTGTGTGGGCACCCTCCGGTACTGGTGTATGCATCAGATTCATAAATCTTGCCTCACCCTTCTTTGTGATGATTGCGGTTTTGGTCGACTGTTTGTTATCGTTTTGCATGATTAATCTGATGTAGCCTTCTTTTTCCAAACGTTCAAACAACGGATAGATAACGCCAAAACTAATCTTTCGGTGGCGTCCAAGTGAAACTTGCATTGATTGACGCAACCGATACGCCGTCTTAGGATTTTCCATCAGTTCTCCCAAAATATATAATTCATTCATCATTTCAACATCCACTGCCCTTATGTATCTTTTAGATACAAAAATCTTATATCTAAAAGATACATAAGTCAAGATAATTCATGATATTTATTTCAAAAAGGCAATTTACAACTTTAATTCGAACAAACCCGTAATTCTCAATGGTAGTCTATTGATGATAGATTCTTAATGGCTCCTGATTAATTAGTTCAATTCTTGCTAAAATTTAGTCAGTCGTTACCTAGCTAAAGTTAGTCTTTTTCAGAAGGGGCCAGTATAACCGTCAATTAAAGTATTCGTTGGAAGCCCTTTTCTATGATAAATACGGCTGAAAAAAGCTTTGATCTGATAGTCCTGTTCTATATATTGATAATTGAAAACACGTTACCGTGGTCAATGGTTTTGTATTCTACTTAGTGACCAAGGTCCTCATAAAATTTTTAAAGGCGTTATTTAATGCCTTGCAATTCGATTAGAGGCTTTTATGGCCTATAGAAGTCGTGTCTTGCGTTCCGAGAAAGTGACCTAACATGGTTGTGGCTCACTCCGGAAAAAAGCACTGCATCAACTTTCCAACAGCTAAAAACTAATCATTGATTAATAATTTTTAATCTGTTGTTCAATTGAAGTACCACTTGTAAATGTTCAACACTGCTCACTAAATCGCTGCCGAGCATTACGATTTAGTTAAATCAGCCGATTTAAATGATAGCCAACCAAAATTAAGCCAATTGAAAATTGCAACGAGACCTAGACTAAAAGTGATTGCAACAATCTCTAGTAAAAAAGTTAACCGTAAGTAGTTGAAGACCTACAGATCGTCTTTTGCGATCTGCGTCTTGTTGAGCCAGTACTACGCTACGTTGAAAGCGTGAGAAAGTAGATTTACCCATAGAGTAACCACTCCTTAATGTTGGTGGGTATTAGCTACTACCATTGCCACAAGTTACTTTGATCTTTTTTAATTTTTGTTCGACTCACTTATAGAACTTTCTCCTAATAAAAAAGTCAACCGACTGGTTGCTCTCATTTAATTCAATTACTGACTGCGTGACTTTCATCCAACATGTATTGAAAGGTAACCCTCAATCTATTTTAAACAGCCCTCGATTATGCTTGTACTCATCCCCAATTACGACTAATGTATTAAATCGAACAATTTGCCCGTAATTACATCATAGGATCCGTCCATTAGGAGAATCAAGCTGTCAATGAACGTACATACTTTACAGCTTATATTGACCTTTATAGCGGAGAAATTCTTGAATGGACCATTGATCGCAGACCAATGGTAGACTTCGTCACACGCCCCCCTTGAACGATTAATATCAAGGCGTTCCGACTTACCATACCGCATGACAGTTCACTCGGATCAGGTTTTTCAGCATCAGAATTGTCGGCACGTAAATATTTTACGAAAATCACGCGCTTTCTAAAGCATGAGCCGTAAGTCCATACGCCTCAATAATGCGGTAACTGAAAGTATCTTTCACATTCTTAAAGTTGGCACGGTTAACAACCTATAAAATGCTAGAAACTGACATTACAAGCTACGTAGACTATTACAATCATCGCCGTATTAAAAAAAATTGGCTTGTATGTTCCCGATAAAATACCGGAAACATACAAGGTAGATTGTAAAATTAATCCGAACGCTGTTCGGACAAAAAAGATCAGCT
>NZ_AYGX02000124.1:0-2137 GCF_000498955.2 Lactiplantibacillus fabifermentans DSM 21115
GCCACTCAAACATGAAGTCGATAACTAGGTCTAACAACTGGTTAGCATCGCTCACACTCGATTTTGTGGCGTCTGACAGACTGATTTGCTTGCCATCGGTAAATATCTGATATTGCAGATAAAACATCGATTTCAAAAAGTCTTGCGGCACCACTGACCAGTCTGCGATATCATTCAGCAGCGCAAAGAATAGACGTCGTTGTTGTGGCCTGGCTTTGCGTGTGTCGGCTATTTCCCAATCCATGTAAAATTGGTCATTACTACCGCTAACAGTCTCCAAATGGTCCATGTTCGGCTTCTCGTCCAATTCCGTGACTAGATAAAGTTTTCCATCGTTGTTAACGAGTTGTGTTCGTGAGCGTTGCACCTAGTCACCTCCATGCAAATGCGAGTTTTCTTGAATCCTTTTATTTAAATTGGACCAATTAAAAGGGCATTCCGTTGGGTACATCATCGAACTTCCCGCCGCTATACATATTGCTTGGATTATTAGCTGGTGGAGTTGGTTGGCCTCCGAATGCATTACCTTTCGCTGACGTGCCAAATGCACCCGAAGTGGTTGAATTACTAAATCCATTACCAGCTGCTGACTTTTCAGTTGGTCGAGTGGTTCCGTTTGGCTTACTACCATCATCCATGTATTGACGATAGCCTTTGACGACTAAATAAGTTTTGCCATTCTGGCCAGCTTCCCAATCGACCACGACAGCTAGCTTATGACCTACTGCCTGACTAACAAACTGCTCAATCGAATCGAATGACGCCCCATTTTGCGCCCCCAGCGCTACTGCAATCGTGCTAAAACGCTTGGCCGACATTTCCGCCTTTTCTTGGGTTGATCCGTCCCAAATCTCATTATCAAATCGAATTTGCCCGCCTTTGTACTTCCCGTCTAAAACCTCGTAATCGAGCACCGCCATCGGCTTCCCAGTACTACTAGTTTTAAATTCCGAGCTTGGTGAAATTGCAACATTGTAAACACCAGCCTCTTCAACTGATTGACCGAAAACGTTATTTGAATCTACTGTAAATAAAGACATATTTATTTCTCTCCCTTTTCTGATTTGATTAGTTCATCCGCTTTGATTAACTTGCGAGTGTCTAATCGATTTTTAGTGTGATTGCCTAACTCTGGATTTAGGTCAATCATCCGTACACCGTCTTTGAGATAAATTCGGCCGACCAGGTCAAACATGCTTGTGTAAGCATTGAAGGTCTTCTCGTTCATGTCTGCCATAAATCTACCATCGTTATTTAGCCCGGCCGTGCCATTATCAAGTTGATGAGCGGTTGAATAGACCGTCTTTCCGCTCTCCTTTAACGTGGTTCCGAGCGCACGAAACCACAATTGTAGCGCCTGGTAATTTTGACGATTATCCTTGGAATCATTGATGTTTGCTAATACCAAATTTTGCAAGGCCGTCACGTTGTCCAATACAATAACTTGATACTTTGGATTTGCAATTGCCCGCACAATCATTTGTTCAACAATCCCTTGGATATTCGCGGCATCTTGCTGCTCGAAAATGACGACATCAACATTTTTGTCACCGATGAGGACATCGCTTGATAAATCAAAACTGAACAGTAATTTGTGCCCGACAAACTGCTTTACTAGCGAAGTTTTACCAGTACCGCCATCGCCGTAAATAAAATACATATTCGGTATTTTTGGAATTTTTCCGTCCTCAAAAAATTTCATTTATTCCACCGCTTCAAATTTGATTCCATTTTTCTTCATAAAAGTCGCTAGCTCCCACATTTGATCCTTAGTTGCTGTAATCTTTAACACTTTCGTAAACGAAACTACTTCCCCGGTGTCGGTATCGACAATTTTACCGGTACTCGTTTCTTGCTGATGCTCTGCAGCCACTTGCTGTTTAATCTCTCGCTGACGTTCACGTTCTTTGACTGATTCAACTTGCCGGTCAATTGCCTGCAACAAGTACTGGACGTCCTGTCCTTGCTTCAACTGGTCAATCCATGGGATGGGATCAACGTCGACTGCTTGAGCATACTTGGTAATCATCGTTGTGGCAGTAGCCAACTTATCCTTGGCTTGCTTTACCACCGTCATCGATGATGCAACTTCTTGAGTGATTTGTTTGTTGCTGATGCTCTTATTCAGCCAACGAGG
>NZ_AYGX02000124.1:2258-3992 GCF_000498955.2 Lactiplantibacillus fabifermentans DSM 21115
CACTTGCTTGCTGTCGGTTACGTTATCTTCGGTGATTACTAAATTCGAGTAGCGCGATACATATTGCGCAATAGCCGCCTGCAATCCTTCCAAATTGTTAATTTTGATTGGTACCGGTTGATAGTCCACCGTGTAGTCTGGAAGATTAATTACTTCATTCTCCATTATTTAAGCCCCCTATTGATCATAAGTGCGTTTAAGTCCATTGCTTTAATCATGTTGTCTCGCATCTGACGTAATTCTGGCGTTAATGCCTGTGGATCAATCGATGCAATCAGTGCAACACCGTGGAAAATGCAATGCTGTTGTTCTAAATAAGGTAATGTTTCTTCCATAACTACCGTCCTCGCTTTCTTAATGCTTGCAAACGAGACTGCTTTGGAATAGAGTAGATGTTGGTTCTAATTATCTCTTCCATTAGTCCATCGTTAGCCGTTACTAGCGATGGCTTTTTTTGCGCTCGTTTCCACTCATGGAGTGGTAAAATTGATACTTTTTGCATGATTGTTTCCTCCTAATACATTGGCGGTAATGTAAACGTCCAGTCCTCATCGAAATTTTCGCCTGGTTCGCAAACGTTAATATCGTGTTCTTGCAATTCACCAATAAATTCTTCTGAATAGCCAAAGCACGGCCGCTTCTTAATGATTCCTTCTGTATCGTACGTGATAGCATTAATCAGCTCACGTTCATCTGCACGAATTGCGTTATACTTACGTGCTCTTAACGCGTGTTCGATGTCTTCTTCATACATATCATTTCCTCCTTAAATTCCAAACCAGTTTCTAATCTCTCGGCGCTTGTACCACACGGTTGTTAGCGCCCAGGTTAATACTGCTACTTCTACCATGGCAATTCCTCCTTATGAATTGAATCATTATCTACCCGCCTAGGTTTTAATCACTTAAATTTTGATGATTCAATAACCATTTTTCGACTGCTGGGGCGTACCATTTGCCATCTTCTTCTGGCTTTGGGAAGCCTTCTTTGTCGCGATAGTGCTTATCGAATGAATCTACTTTGATACCAAACTCAGAGTAGAAATCTTTACGCCCAATCATCTTGTGATCAACAGCTTGCTGACTACGCCCGTCCACAACTCCCTGCTCATATGCTTGCGTGAAAAGCTTCGACAAAGCACTTACCAAACTGTCCATCCCGGTCACTCCTTTCGGTGTATAATTTTGTTATCCCAATTAATCGAGGTGATAAATGATGCGAATTACTGGAGCTCGTATTACCGAACAAGGTGTTTCATTCTCCGTTGTCGTTGTTAAGCCCGGAACTTTAAACTCTTCAAGTCGTGATTCAGTTGCAAATGGTCTACCCCTAGACTTTCCACGTCCTGTTATCTTAGCCGAACAGAATAACGGAAATTTTCAATATTACGGACGTAACGATATTGTTAATTTTCTTGCTAACCTAGATCCTTCTCAGATTCCTTGGGAAGATTACGAGATAAACTAGTTTTTAGTTTAAAAGCGCTTGGCGTCTCTCTTGTTGCCAAAAATAGTGCTTTTCGATTTAATGGGGTCTCCATGTTACTTGCAATAACATGGAGGTCTTTTTCAATTGCCCATAATACGTGTACTAGTTGCTTTAGTGTTTTTGTCATATTGCTAATCCTCCTATACTGTCTTAGTTGTATACTTGATTTATTCCAATTAACCGAGGTGACAACTTATGACTGACAAAGAATTGCTAAATGTTGCGGCAAACCTTACAGATACTCTT
>NZ_AYGX02000125.1 GCF_000498955.2 Lactiplantibacillus fabifermentans DSM 21115
CAGGTTATGCTGAACAATTTGTCCAAAAATTCGGATTAAATTTGCAATCTACCTTACTTATATAAAAATGCCAAAAAAGCGTCTTAGTAATATTGTAATGTAACGATTATAAATAATATTTATGCGAAATAACGTTGCTAACATAAAAACCGCGGTCTCTGGTTTCAGAGACCGCGGTTTAGTTAGTTAATGTTCGTTTTCGTTATCATCTGTATCAAGGGCTTGTAATTTAAGTCGCCCGAAAATGTCTAGGCCGATTCCTAAAATGACCATGCCCATCAAATAAAGTTGTAAGGTGACGTGCATCGTGGCGGGGTTAGCTTGGTTAGTAATCAACGCGGCCCCAATAACGGTAATTAGCGCAAAAAATAGGCGCCCATTCATCATAATTAATTTACGATCCAAAATCATTTTCCTCTCAGTTATGCCTACTAACTTACTTACTGGCCAAAAGTATAAATGCGATAGCGTTTGCAAGTCAATTTATTTGCCAAATTTCACCTGATATTTATTTATTAGTATTTCCTACTATAATAAGTAATTTTTTAAAATAATTGTTATTGTTGAAAGTAGCGAAGGTGGCTTATAATTAAGGGGTACGATTAGTTGCTTGCAGTAACTAATTTTGTAACTCCTAGATAGAAGGGAGGGAAATGCATGCAAATAAAACAAATTAAGGCGTTCTTAGCCGGAACCGCGACTTTATTAACATTGTTAGCGGCCAATATGACTAAGGTACAAGCTGATGATGGTAGTACTACGGCAACAACGAAGGCCGATGCTGCTACGATGACGAGTACCAGCGCTGCCAAAGCGGCGTCACAAGTCACGTTACGTAGTGGCAATCAGTCGGCAGCCACTAGTGCAAGTACAAGCGCGGTGAGTGTCAGTAGTGGTGCGGCGACTAGCTCAAGTAGTGCAGTTGCCACGAGTGCCAGTTCGACAAGTAGCAGTGCCACGGCTAGCGCTAGTAGTAGCGCAATTGCGTCCAGTAGTACGGCGACATCAGTTAGTTCCGCGAGTGCCGTGAGTTCGTCGGCGACCGATACGACGGTCCAACCAACGGCCACTAGCTCGACTGAAACGACTGATAGTGCCACGCGTCAATCTGCTAGTCAAGTCCAGGCGCAAGCCAAGTCCGCCAATGCGGTGGCTGCTAATAAACAAAGTCAGACGACGATGTATGATGCGACTGTAACTAGTCAAAAAGGCTCGTCAACGGTAACGCCAGTAACTGCGACCCAGACGCGCACATTAATGCGGTCGATGAGTTTTGCAAAAATGCAAGCACTAGCGACGGCGGCTGCCAAAGCCTTAGCGGTTAGTGGAGTTGATGCCAACGATGCGACTGTGACAGACAATGCCGGAAATGTTTACAGTGCCAGTGATGCGTTAAGTAGTTTTAGCAGCTATGTTGCGACATACCATTGGACGATTCCGGATGCTGCGTTAGTGACTGCCGGTGATTCTGCGACGGTTACCTTACCTAGTAATGTCGTTTTTACCGAAAAAACGGAAAACATTGCGGTAGTGACCAAGGACGGCGACATCGTTGGCTACTTTTCAGCGGCGGCAGGTACTCAGAGTGGTACATTAACTTTTAATGATTACTATGCCGATAACACGATGGTCCAACGGGGTGGTCAGTTAACGTTCAATGTTCGTGGCTCAGATACTACGGCGGGTGATGCGGATGCCATCGTTAATAAATCGGGTTGGCAAACGATTTACAATGGTCAACCCGTTTTTGCCTGGGATGTTGTCGCCAATATGAAGAATGCGGATTGGAAAAATGTGACTGTCGTTGATAACTTGGGCCAATACCAAACGCATTTTGGCTCGATGGATATTCAACTAGGTAGTTACGTCAATGGTTCATTTGTAAAGACGAATACGTTAGGGACGTTTAACTTCGAGACCAATACGTTTACTTATGCGGCTGGCGTGAGCGCGCCACAAGTGACCGTGAACTTGAATGGTAATGAATTGTCATTACACTTCGATGAATTGACGGCGGCGGTGGAGTTCGCTTATTACGTTTCAATTGATCAAGAAAGTAATATTTATACGAATAGTGCTAGTGCCACTTATACGCCAGCGGATGGGACACCTAATCCCAATACTGGTGTGATTGACCCGGCCACCACGACCGTTAATGCCCAAATCACTTATGGTGGTAGCGGTACGGCTGGTGGGACGGATATTTACCAATTAGTCGTAACCAAAACCGATGCGCAAACGCAACGGGTCTTAGCCAATGCGACGTACGAATTACGTGATGCTGATGGCACCGTTTTACAAACAAACTTGACGACGAATACGAGTGGCCAATTTATTGTTGGAAACTTAGTCGCCGGAACTTATTTGTTAGTTGAAACTGCGGCGCCGGCGGGATATGAGTTGGATGAAACTGCGCATACCATCGTGATCAGTGCCGCTAATGCGACTAATAAATTGATTACGGCAAACGTAACGGATATGGCGAAAACTGGTAAAGTGACGGTCACGAAAACCGATGTAGCCACGAACCAAGTGTTGAGTGGCGCAACTTTCACCTTAACGAATGCCAGTGGTACCGTAGTCGCTAGTGGGGTCACTGATGCCAACGGCCAAGTCCAATTTACCGGCTTAGCCCAAGGCACGTATACCTTGCGCGAAACGCAAGCGCCAAGTGGTTACCAGTTGAGTAATGCGACGCAAACAGTTGTCATTGGTGAAACCGGCACGTATGACGGTCAATATTCATTTACGAATACGGCTAAAACCGGAACGATTACCGTCAACAAGGCCGATGCGGCGACACGGCAAGCTTTGCGCGGGGCAACGTTCACGTTAACGACTAGTGACGGCACGGTGGTGGCCACAGCAACCACGGACGCGACTGGTCAAGCGACTTTTAAGCAAGTGGCTCAAGGTAATTACACCTTGACGGAAATGCAAGCGCCAGCCGGTTACTTGATTAGTGGTCAGCCAATTGAAATTAACATTGGTGAAACGGGCACTTATCAAGCGACGTATACCGTGACCAACGTTGCCAAAGTCGGTCAGATTACGATTACTAAAACGGATCGTGCGACCCAACAGGCGCTGAGTGGGGCGACCTTTACCTTGACGAATGCGGCCGGGCAAGTGGTGGCAACTAAAACTACTACGGACAACGGTCAAGTAAGCTTTGATAATGTGGCGCAAGGGACGTATACTTTAACGGAAACCAAGGCGCCGACTGGTTATCAAATTGACCAGGCAACACAGATGGTGACGATTGGTGAAAATACGACTTATGCGGCCACTTTGACGTTCACGGATACGCTAAAGACGGGTCAAATCCAAGTGCTTAAAACCGATACTAAGACGCACCAAGCTTTAGCGGGGGCGACCTTTACTTTGACGAATGCGGCCGGTGAAGTGGTCGCAACCAAGGTGACGTCAACCAACGGGCAAGTGGTGTTCGAGGATATCGCCCAAGGCACGTATACTTTGACCGAAACGGTGGCACCAGCGGGATATTTACGCGACAGTGTTACCCAAATGGTAACGATTGGTGAAACTGGGACGTACGCGGCACAATTGACGTTTACGGATACCGCTAAAACGGGCCAAATAATCGTCAATAAAGTCGATGCCGCCAACCAACAAGGTTTAGCGGGCGCCACCTTTACGTTGACCACGCCAACGGGTCAAGTCGTGGCAACTGCTACGACGAATGCCCAGGGGACCGCCATTTTTAATGATGTGGCCCAAGGTGCTTATCAGGTAACGGAAACGAATGCACCAGCTGGGTATCAACTTGATAGTCAACGGCAAACTGTTACGATCGGTGAAACGAGCACTTACTTAGCCAACCTGACGTTTAGTGATCACGCTAAAACGGGGACGATTACGGTAACGAAGACGGATCGTGCCACCAAGCATGTTCTCACTGGGGCAACCTTTACGTTAACTGATGCAACGGGTAACGTCATTGCTACGGCAACGACAACGGCCAGTGGCACGGTAACCTTCAACGACTTAGCACAAGGTGTTTACACCTTGACGGAAACGAGTGCGCCCACGGGTTATTTGCTAGACAGTGTTAGCCAAAGCGTTACGATTGGCGAAAGTGGGACTTATGCCGCTCAGCTGACCTTTAAAGATACGGCTAAAACGGGGACGATTACCGTCACTAAATTCGACCGGACGACTAAACAAGCGCTACGAGGCGCAACGTTTACGTTGACTGATGCCGATGGCCAAGTCATTGCCACGGCCACGACGGACGCCACGGGCCAAGCTAACTTCAGTGGGGTTGCGCAAGGAACCTACACCATAACTGAAACCGCTGCGCCGGCTGGCTATTTACTGGATAGTCAACCGCAAATGGTGACGATTGGTGAGTCGGGCACTTACGCCGCGACTTTAGCGTTTGTTGATACGTTGAAGCCGGTGGTACCAGCGACCGGTACGTTAACGATTGTCAAAGTCGATGGTCAAACCCAAGCCCGGTTAGCCGGAGCCAGCTTTAAACTGGTTGCCAGCGATGGCACGGTGGTAGCGACTGGAATGACCAGCGTTGATGGTCAATTGACATTCAATAACTTAGTGTTAAGTCAATATCAATTAATTGAAACGGTCGCTCCGACTGGCTATCAACTAGATAGTCAAGCGCAGCTAGTGACCATTAGTGAAGCAGCCTTGACGGTGAAGTTGACGGTGGCCAATACGGCACTGCCGACGGAACCCGAAACACCAACGGAACCAGAGACGCCGACGGAACCCGTAACACCAACAGTTCCACAAGATGATCACCTGCAAGTTAATCATGATGATGATCAGATTACGGTGACACCGGTACGACCAGACAGCAATGATACGGTGGTACCTGCAACGAACGGGGCCGCTCAGACAACGCGTCGGACAGCCACCATTCCAGCGACACCGCAATCGGTTAAGTCGCGTCAGGTGACGGTCGCTCAAGCAGCAGTGATGCTGCCAGCGACGCCCCAAACACCAACTACGAAGAAGCCAACTTTGCCACAAACGGATGAACAGTCCGCAGTTGTAGCGATGTTGCTCGGCTTGATGCTATTACTCAGTCTATTTGGCTGGGAATATCGTCGGGTTCGCCATGCTTAACCAAAATAAAAATCGCTCACAAAATGGGATTTTGATCTCATTTTGTGAGCGATTTATTTTTATAGTTATATTTTAAGTATGGCATCATTGCCAGCGAACATTAGCGACGATTTTGGCCGGTGTGTTCATCATGTTTGATGCGAACGGGTTGTGCTGCGGGAACGCGATTACCAGCAACCACGCCAGCAATGGCAGCTAGACCAGCTGCCGCTAATAAACCTGCTAATAACATTAGACAGGACCTCCTTATCGTCTAAACCAATTCCACTTGATACTTGCAGTTTAGGCGATTTAGTAAGGAATTGCAATTAATATGCCGGGCCTTAAAGAGAATTTGAATAACTTGAAATTTTCTTAAGTAATTGACGATTGTTATTGATGCGGGCAAAAGCCGCCGCATCACTTAATAACTCGCGTTGGGCTGTTGCATCTTGCGTTAATTGCGCTTGCAAAAACTTCACTTTCGCAACATAGAAGGTTACGTGGAACTGTGCACAAATCTTAACCGCGTACGCGAGTAACTTTTCGCTCTGGTCATTTTCGTGAATGCTGGCGTAAAAACTCCCGGTGTAAAATGCTAAGTTGATGACGCGCCAGACGCTGGCCGTGGTTTCTAAGGATAAATCAGGTAAGGCATGCCGCACTTTTTCAAAATAGTACTGAGCCTTGTCGTTTTCATTATTATTTTGATACGCAATACCAGTACCGCAATAAGCTAATTGCGTATAAATCGTCGCGTGTTGTTCATCTAAATCGGTAATGATTTGGTCAAAGTTAAATAAAACGTCACTGATTGGCCGTTGGCTTAAGGCGGCAACGTAACCTTTTAAGAAGCAATACTGGAGTTTGGTTTCTTGGTCATGCCGTGGTAAATCCGCGATTTGATTGAGCCGCTTTTCGGCATCGTCATATTCGCTAGTGATTAAATCGAATTCAATTTTTTCGAGTTCTTTTAAAACGGCGGCGTCGGCGACTCGTTCAGTTGGAAAAACATCTTCCAATTGTAAATGGAGTCGTTGACAGAGTTGCGCCACAATACGAATCGCTGGCGCCTTACCGTTGTTTTCAAATTTACTTAACGTTGCTTGCGTACAAATCCCGTCTGACAAGGCTTTTTGGGATAATCCAAGTGCCTTGCGTCGGGCGATGAAAAGTTCAATATTCATGCTGGCCGCGTTCCCTTCAAAGTTAACTAATATTCGAGTTGTAATGGGTTTCAATTCTCATTAAACAATGTTGATATAATTTTGTCAACATGAAAACGGCATAGCCGTTATTCTAAAAATATATTATTGTGCCAGGTTGGTTAATCAGCTTTAGACGCCCATCAGTTTCGATAATCGTATGATAATTTTATCATACTTGGCGCAAATAAAAGCGTCTGAGCAAGGATTCTCAGACGCTAAATTGGTATTAATGGTATGAACTATTTCGCCATATAGGCACTCTTGAAGTTGTAATTGATACCGGCCGTGTTATAAACGAGCCCTTTCAACTTCGGATTGACCATTTGGGCGATGACGTTTTGTGAAAGTGGGGCGACCCCTTGATCTTCACCAATCGTCTTTTCTGCCTTAGATAGTGCCGCCCACCGTTTGCTAGTACTGGTCGTGCTGTTAGCGGTCTTAATTGCTTGGTCGTAAGTGCTGTTGGTCCACTTACCGAAGTTGTAATCGTTAGTCGATGTCATGATGCCTAAGTCCGAGATGGGGTCGGCGAAGTCGGCTTGCCAAGCGGAGATAACGAGTTGGAAGTTACCGGCAATTTCCCGGGAAATACGGGTCTTATAAGGTACTGTGACACTGTTAACTTTCAGTCCTGGCAGTTCCTTTTCCAACTGACCTTGCACGTATTCGGCTAAGGACTTCATTTGATCGGTATCATCATGCGTCAAAGTTAACGTTAGCTTCTTTTTGCCGAGTTCTTTCAAACCAGCGGCCCAGAGTTTTTTCGCTTTGGCGTTATCCTGGGTGACGGAACTAGTGACGGTGTTTTCAGTGGCGAAGTCTTTGCCAGTTGTTGGGTCAGTCGCTAAACCACTCGTGACAAAGCCTTTCGGGGTCACGGAACCGTCGCCTAAGACGTCACTGACGAGTTGTTTACGATTCAAAGTTAAGGACATTGCTTGGCGAATCTTCTTGTTCGCCAAGGCTTTCACTTTCTTCTGGTTGAATTCCAAGTAGTTCAACCGTGACGACTTGCGGATAACGAGTTTACTATTGTTCTTTTCATTTTTAACTTGTTGGCCGGACAAGGTCGCTTCATCCAATTTACCGCTTTGGAACAAGTTGAAGGCGGTGGTAGTCGACTTAACAACTTGGTCATTGATACGGGTTAAGTAAACGTGTTTTTTATCCCAATAATTCTTATTACGAACTAGCGCCCAAGTTGAATTCGTCCCTTTCCAGCCAGTCATCTTGAAGGGGCCGTCGTAGACCATCTTGCTAGAGCTCGTCCCGTATTCTTTCCCGTATTTTTCGACCGCATGTTGATTTTGCGGGAAGAAGACGACGAAGCCCATCAGTAACTTGAAATATTGCATGGGTTTTTCCAAGGTGACAGTTAACTTATACTTGCCATCAGCTTTGATGCCCAAAGTAGCCGGCTTCTTTTTACCCGCGGTGATTTTATCCGCGTTTTTAATGCCGGAATATAAGTAAGCATATTGTGAAGCCGTCTTAGGATTAACCGTGCGACGCCAGCCATAAACGAAGTCTTTAGCGGTGACTTGATCGCCGTTGCTCCATTTGGCATTCTTACGTAGCGTGAACGTATAAGTCTTTTTATCTTTAGAAACTTTGGTACTGGTGGCGATGCCCGGTGTCACTTTGCTGTTCGTGCCTAAACGATAGAGGCCTTCTTGCGAGTTACTGATCATCGTGCCACTAATGACGTCTGTCGCTAATGAAGGGTCCAAAGTTGTAATATCTTGGCCGTTTTCGGACCAATTCAAAACCTGAGTACTTGCCATCTTACTCGTGGTGTTACCAGCATTACTACTGCTCGATGAGCTTGTTTTGCTGCCGCACCCGGTTAATAATAAGCCGACCGTTGCGGTCACAGCGACGGCGGTTGCAGTTATTTTCCATTGCATATATGTATAACCCCCTAGAACAATCTATGTACAAAAATGAGAATACATTAAAAACAGATTAAAATCAATATTATTTTTTTAATTTACACAAAAAACTACTAGCGTGGTGGTCAGAAATTGCGGCCACCGCGCTAGTAGCACGGGCATCAAACTTATTAAAATTTATTTTGCCATGTAAGCACTCTTGAAGTCGTAATCTAAGCCGGCCGTGTTATAAACGAGGCCTTTAAGCTTTGGATTTAACATTTGCGCAATGACGTTTTGTGATAATGGGGCGTCGCCTTCTTCAGTCCCAATTGTCTTTTCGGCATCGGACATCGCGTTCCAACGAGTCGTTTGATTAGTGGTGTTGTTAGCCGTTTTGACATCCGCATCGTAGGCGCTATTGGTCCACTTACCGAAGTTGTAAGAGTTATCAGTAGTCATGATGCCTAAGTCCGAAATTGGGTCGGAGAAGTCCGCTTGCCATGCAGAAATGACAAGTTCGAAGTTGCCGGCCGTTTCACGTGCCAGCCGGTTCTTGTATGGTAATTCGATACTCGTAATCTTCAAGCCTGGTAATTCTTTGGTCAATTGACCTTGGACATATTCGGATAAGGCCTTCATTTGGTCGGTATCATCATGCGTTAAGGTTAACGTCAGACTCTTCTTGCCGACTTCCTTTAAGCCTTCCGCCCAGAGTTTCTTCGCTTTGGCATTGTCGTAAGCCGTTGATTGCGCAACGGCATTTTCAGTGGCGAAATCTTTACCTGTAGTGGGGTCAGTCGCTAAGCCGTTCGTGACGAAGCCATGGGGTACGACAGAACCATCGCCTAACACGTTGTTAACGAGTTCTTTACGGTCAAGAGTTAATGACATTGCTTGCCGTAACTTAGTATTCGCTAAAGCGGGTACTTTCTTTTGGTTGAACTCTAAGTAATTTAGACGGGATGTCTTACGAATAACGAGCTTGGAATTGTTCTTTTCGTTCTTAACTTGTTGTCCGGATAAGACGGCCATGTCGAGTTTGCCGCTTTGGAATAAGTTGAAGCCAGTCGTGGTTGATTTGACATCTTGGTCATTGATTCGTTGCAAGTAAACGTGTTTTTTATCCCAGTAATGGTCGTTGCGAACCAGCGCCCAAGTGGAGTTGGTGCCTTTCCAACCGGTCATCTTAAATGGCCCATCGTAGACCATCTTGCTGGAAGTGGTCCCATAATCTTTGCCGTATTCTTGAACCACTTTTTGATCTTGTGGGAAGAACACGTCGAAACCCATTAATAGCTTGAAGTATTCCATTGGTTTGGACAAAGTCACGGTTAATTTGTACTTGCCATCGGCTTTGATGCCTAAAGTGTCAGGATTCATTTTGCCAGCGCTAATCTGGTCGGCATTTTTAATACCGGAATAAATGTATGCATATTGCGAGGCCGTCTTTGGATTGACGGTCCGCCGCCAACTATAAACGAAGTCTTGGGCGGTCACGGGATCACCGTTACTCCATTTGGCGTTTTGCCGTAATGTAAAGGTATACGTCTTTTTATCCTCAGAAACTACCGTCTTAGTGGCGATTCCGGGTAAAATTTTATTGTGCGCCCCAATGCGGTATAAGCCTTCTTCAGAGTTGCTGATCATCGTTGAACTGATGACATCGGTTGCTAGCGATGAATCCAAAGTCGTAATATCTTGGCCGTTTTCCGACCAGTTCAAGACTTGTGATTGCGCCATACTACTTGTTGTATTACCGGCGTTATCTGAACTTGCAGATTTGCTTTTACCACATCCTGCTAATAAAACCCCCGTGGTTACCGTAACTGCGGTAGCCTTAGCTATTGTTTGCCATTTCATAAAAGTCCCCCCAGACTTGCTTATGATATAAAAATGAGAATACATTAGAAGATGATTAAAATCAATCTTAGCCGATTAATAAGGAAATTAAACCTGCCAACTAAAAAAACGTGATTAATCCGGTGAATAACCGATTAATCACGTTTTTTATATGTTAGCGGCGCCAACGCATATTATATTCAGGTTGGTTCGTTGTTTTATCAATGCTTTGGCGATGTACTTGAAAACCACTGTGATGATAAAAAGCCACGGCGGCGCGGTTGGCGACGTAGACATCTAGTTGTAATTTAGTTTGCTGAGTTTTGGCGGTATTGAGTAAGGCGGTGCCAACTCCTTGTTGTTGGGCGTCGGCCCGTACAAAAATACCAGCGATGTAGTTGCCTTGTAGGCCGAGAAACCCTAAAATCTGATCACTGGTCGTAGCGACGATTAATTGGGCAGCGGGCAAAGCAGCGCGGACGGCGGGGATTTGTTGCCGCCAATACTCCGCTTTGACAAACGGATGAGCGGCGAGATTGCCGGCTAACCAGATTGACATCAATTGGTCGAGCTGTTCGGCCGACGGGTGTTGCAAAACTTGAGTTTCCATACGAGTATCCTTTAGTGATGAATTAACAGTCGAACGCGCGCGACTGCCGGAATTTTATTTAACGCGTCAGTTAAATATTGACTGCTGTCGTGGTCCAAATCATCGACGTCAATAATAGTGTAAGCGAGGTGGCCCTTGGCGGCATTGGCCATGGTGGCAATGTTTAATCCCGCGTCGGCGAGCTTCGTGGTAATTTGGCCCACCATGTTAGGGACATTTTCGTGAATAATCGTGAAACGATAAGCGGCATTGAAGGGCACCGTTAAATTTGGCAAGTTAATGGCCGCGGTGACGTTGCCAGTCTCGAGGTAAGTCATGATTGTTTGGGCAGCTTGGGTGGCACCATTAACTTCGGCTTCAATCGTAGAACCACCGATGTGTGGCGTGACGGTCACGGCAGCTTGGTCCGCTAACTGGGGTTCACCAAAATCGGTGTAATAGTGTGCGATACGCCCATCATCAATGGCTGCTAATACCGCCGCGTTGTCGACGATGCCCCCACGCGAATAATTGAATAGTTGCACATCTTTCGGCATCGCGGTAATTTCCGGCGCGCCAATCAAATTCAAAGTGTCCTCACTTTTAGGTACGTGAACGGTGACGTAATCTGCGTTTTTGACTGCCATTTTTAACGTCGTGGCACGTTGGACTTGTTTGGCAATATTCCAAGCGGCATCGGCGGAGAGATATGGATCATAACCGATCACGTTCATCCCGAGGCTCAACGCGGCATTCGCCACTAATGAACCGACGTGCCCTAAACCCACGACAGCCAAAGTCTTCCCTAATAATTCGGTACCGTTAAATTTGGTTTTATCATGTTCGGTGCGTTGTGACACATCCGCTTCGGTGTGCGTCGCTGAATAATCGGCGGCGGCCATCAAGTTTCGCGACGCAATTACTAATAATGCTAACACGAGTTCTTTGACGGCGTTAGCATTACTACCGGGGGTGTTGAAAACGGCTGTGCCGTTAGCGTTGGCTGTATCAAGTGGAATATTATTGACACCCGCGCCAGCCCGGGCGATCACTTTAAGCGATGTGGGAAATTGATGGTCATGTAAGTCGACCGAACGAATTAAGTACGCATCGGGCTGGTCGGACTGATTGAGCTGATAGTTGTTAGTAAACGTGTTTAAACCGGCTGGGGCGATGGCGTTGAAAGTTTTAATTTGATACATGAGTCAAGTCTCCTTTAGTGTGGGCCTTTTCAAAAGTAGCTAAGTAATCGACGAGTGCTTGGACGCCAGCAATTGGCATGGCGTTATACAAGCTGGCCCGCATGCCACCGACTAGGCGATGGCCCTTTAAGTTGAGTAAGCCTTGTTCAGTGGCACCGGCAATGACTTGGGCGTCTAATGTGGGGTTACCAGTGACAAACGGCACGTTCATCGTCGAGCGGTCGGCCGGTTTAACTTGGTTCGTAAATAAAGTTGATTGATCTAAAAAGTCGTATAGGAGTGCGGCTTTTTGTTCATTTTGGGCTTGGATGGCGGTTAAGCCGCCTTGTTGTTTGAGCCATTTTAAAACTAGACCCGCGGCGTAGATGGCAAAGACGGGTGGCGTGTTAAACATTGAGCGCTTGTCGGCGAAGAGTTGATAGTCCAACATACTGGGCAGTTGTTGGGCGTGCCCGATTAAGTCGTCGCGGACGATGACGATCGTTAACCCCGCGGGACCTAAGTTTTTCTGCGCACCGGCAAAAATCATGCCGAAGTCCGACACGTCATAAGTTTGGCCTAAAAAGTTCGATGACATATCGGCGACTAAAGGTACTGTGCCCGTTTGTGGGAGCTTAGTGTACATCGTGCCTTCAATGGTGTTGTTCGTCGTTAAGTGCACATAGTCAAGCGTTTGATCGACGGGCGTCGTTAATGTGGGCAACGTGGTAAAATGCGTCGCTGCGGCACTGGCTAAAATATCGACTTGGGTATCGACGCGGCGCGCTTCTTCGGCGGCGCGACTGGCCCAATGACCACTATCAAGGAGGCCGATATTGTGATGCTTAGTAGCCAGATTTAACGGGGCTGCGGTGAATTGCAGGGTCCCGCCACCTTGAAAAAAGAGCACGCGGTAATTATCAGGAATGGCCATTAAATCGCGTAAGTCCTGTTCAGCGTTATTAATAATTTGGTCAAATAATGCGGAACGGTGGGAAATCTCCATGATACTCATTCCGGAACCTTGCATTGAAGGTAGTTCTGCTTGAATTTGTGCGATGACTGACGCCGGCATGACCGCCGGACCAGCTGAAAAGTTATACGTTGACATAAAAAATTCCCCACTTTCGAATTAAATGATTTTTTGCAATAAAAAAACGCCCCAGTAGTCGATTCGACCACCAGGACGGTTAAGTGTCAGTTTAATACCAGCCCAGGTCATCGAATGTTGATTGACATCCGTGCCTAGGCTAATTTTCCAAGCGAAATTAGGCCAACACAGATGAGTGTGTAGACCAGGAGGAGACGATTAAGTTAGCATTACGATTAATAGTCATAATAAGCACTCCTTAAATTTCGTTGCCTTAAATTTATCAAGGTCACTCGGTTTTGTCAAGCCAGCAAATGAGAAAAAACTGTGGCATAATTAATAAAACGAGTTCCATTCTAACAAATAATTAATTTAAAAAAGCGAGGCATGATTATCCATGACAACTTTTTACTGTGTCCGGCACGGTCAGACGACGGCCAACGCCCAAAACTTAAAGCAAGGGACTATCAATACGGTGATTACGCACTTAAATACGGTCGGGGAACACCAAGCCCAAGCCTTACACGCCACTTTTGATATCAGTTTTGCGGATCGGCTGATTTGTAGCCCACTCGACCGCACTAAGGCAACGGCGGCTATTTTGAATCATGGGCGCGACTTACCAGTGACGACGGATGAACGTTTATTAGAAATTTCATACGGGCAATGGGACGGGCAAGCGAATGATGCCTTAAAAGCGGAATATCCTCAATATTTCGATGCCGCCTTGCAAGATGTGTTACCAAGCTACGTGGAAATTGCCACCGCGGGGGAAACGTTTGACCAAGTGGTGACCCGGGTACAAGACTTTTTGATGACGACGGCAGCTGCCCATCCCGACGACCAGATTATTGTTGTGACCCACGGCTTTACGGTCAAAGCGATGGCCTTAGCGGTGTTACAACCACAAGATCCCATGAGCTTACCAGAGCCTGAAAATACGAGTGTCACCAAGATTACGGTCGACCCAGTGTTGCACCGGGCGTATATGAGTTACTATAACCGCCATACCGGTTTTTAAGGGGGCTTAAGGCGTGAAATATGAATGGCGTAAACAAGCTAAAGCTTTATATTTACCACCACAAACGCCGACGCCCATCACGGTGCCCCCGTTCAATTACTACACGATTAGTGGTCACGGGGACCCCAATGATATCGAATTTGGGGAACGGACGGCGGCTTTGTACGCAATGGCTTATGGGATTCGGATGATGCCGAAACAAGGGCTGACGCCGGATGGCTATTATGAATATACGGTCTTTCCACTAGAAGGACTGTGGACGTTAGACCCGGCGGATGTGGCCGCTGACGGCCAGTTTGATAAGGCTGATTTACAATATAAAATTATGCTACGGCAACCAGACTTTGTGACACCGGCCTTAGCATAGGAAAATTTAGCACGTATCAGTGCTAAAAAGCCCAATCCGTATAATGCCGAAGTGCAATTTGAAACATTGACGGATGGGCCGAGTCTCCAAATCTTACACCTTGGCAGTTACGACGATGAACCCGCTAGCTTTGCCAAGCTGGCCAGCTATGCGACCGAACATGGCTTGAAACGGCGGACGTTAGCGCATAAAGAAATATATTTATCGGACCCGCGGCGCATTGTTGCCAGTAAGCGTAAGACCGTTTTACGGTGGCTGATGACGACGGATGAGGCTTAACGTGTCGCCAATTTACGACTACAATAGAATTTGTAGCTGAAAGTAACCTAGCGATGTTGCTCTTTATTTTCAGTGGAGTACCAATCAGGCAGCAACAGCAGACATCACATATTTCTAAACTCCTAAGTGGACCAGTCCTAGCAATTAATGCGAGGACTGGCCTTTTTTGGTGAGATAATTTCGAAGGGGTAATTCCAGCTGTCATGGGGACCGGTCCAAGCCTGAGAAGCGGTCTTGGACCTCGCTTTTGAGCCTAAA
>NZ_AYGX02000126.1 GCF_000498955.2 Lactiplantibacillus fabifermentans DSM 21115
GGTTATGCTGAACAATTTGTCCAAAAATTCGGATTAAATTTGCAATCTACCATTAATTGAAAAAAGACCAACTATATACGCGTTTTTCGATGATTTTCTATCTTTATTCATATTCCAGGAAAACTTTGCTACCTGATAATTCATTAAAAAATTAAGTGATTCTAAAATCGCACTTTTGCCCACGCCATTTTTTCCCAAAATTGCTGTATATGCCTCTTCTTCATCCTTAATAAAATTTATATATTGTAATTTTTTAAAAGATTTGTAACCATCCACTAAACAACCTAAAATCATATACCAATATTCCTTTCAATGACCATTAAATTTTACATAAAGGCTGAGCAAATAGCATCACTTGTGATACGGAGACCCAATATTAATCATAAACGCACGATAAACCTGTTCCGAAAGCACCAACCGCATCAACTGATGGGGCAGCGTAAACTTCCCAAACGAGATCTCAGTATCGGCCCGCTTCAACACTTCGGGCGCTAATCCCAATGATCCACCAATCACAAAATCAATATCACTGTGCCCATAGGTCGTTAACTTATCGATTTCGGCGGCGAATTCTTCGCTGGTGCGTTCCTTACCCTTGATAGCTAACGCGTACACGTAATCGCGGTCTTTGATTTTTTCGAGGATTCGTTGGCCTTCTTTGACCATGACATTTTCCATCTCTGCGTTACTTAATGACTCGGGGGCCTTTTCATCCGGAACCTCGACGATTTGGAATTTGGCGAATTTGCTCATGCGCTTTGCGTATTCGGCAATCCCCTGTTTGAAATATTTTTCTTTTAATTTTCCGACACAAATAATTTTGATGTTCATAATTTACCACCTTTACACAAGTTATTAACAAAGTTATCCACAGGTGTATAACTTAAATTCCTATATATTGTGTTGAACATATGTTTGCCACAACATTTATTTTGACCCATTTTGTCAAGAGGGTCCCGACTTATCCACAGTTTTCCACAGCAACGTTTGTTCGTAGATTACGGTTGCAAATCCCATTATATCAAGAATCTACTAAACTTAAAATATTTTTTTGAAAATGAATCCACAAGCAAATTCGGTTCCTGTGGATAACTTTTAAACAGGGCTAGTTCCTACTCTCACGCCTGTTAATAAATTTCCCCAAGCAACGCGGAAAATTATCCCCTGATTTATCCACAGTTTCACCCATTGGTTAACGCCGTCAAAAAATGGTTGAACTGTCGTCATTATTTTTCGTTCGGCTTCTTCCGTCATCGAGGGCGTCAAACCCATATTTACCGGTATTTGAAAAAGGCGAACTTTCGCCTTTTCAACGTAACTGCCGCTAAAACGCATAAAAGCGCGGTTTCTGGCTATTCGCCACAAACCGCGCTTTTGAAAATTACGTTTATTAATTATTTTGTTTACTCAACGTTTTGGTAGTTTCGGTTAATTTCATGTTGGTCGTCTTGAGCTTCCCATCATGATAATACTTAACTTTGACCGTATCACCGACACTATGTTCATATAGCGCGGTCCGTAACGTGGCTAAGCTAGTAACCTTGGTCCCGCCTAATTCGGTAATCACATCGTACTTCGATAAACCGGCGGCTTTTGCTGGTGAACCGGAGTAGGTCTTCATGATGACGACCCCTTTAGTGACGCTCGTTGGTAACTTCAAGACCGACTTGCGATCACTCGTCGAGATGCTGGATAAGTTATACGTTGCCACCCCTAAGGCTGGTCGGACAACTTCCCCATTTTTGACTAACTCGTTAATGATTTTAACGACTTCGTTACTTGGAATGGCGAAGCCCATCCCTTCAACGCTCGTCCCGGAACTATCCGAAGATAACTTCATCGAGTTAATCCCGATGACTTGACCAGCTAAGTTAAAGAGCGGCCCACCGGAGTTCCCCGGGTTAATCGCGGCATCGGTTTGGATAACCGTCGCATAACCGGTTTGTTGCCCGGACGTATTCGTCGTAGCAACGGTCCGTTTCTTAGCGGAAATAATCCCTTCCGTTAAGGTCGTGGCGTAATTCGAACCAAGTGGCGACCCGATTGCTAACGCGGTTTCACCGACTTCAATGTTGCTGGAATCACCGAAGCTGGCCGTGGTGGTCACTTTTGATGAATTAATCTTCAAAACGGCTAAGTCGGTCACGGAGTCGGTACCGACGATTTTGGCGGTCAGCTTGGTGCCGTTACTCATAATGACGCGTACGGCGTTAGAACCGCTGACAACGTGGTTATTCGTGACGATATAAGCGACGTTGCCACTCTTCTTATAGATCAGGCCGGAACCTTCACTATATTCTTGCAATTTACTGCTTGAGCTTGAGCTGGAACTAGAGCTATCCGATGACGAGCCATCTTCGCCCCCTAAAATACCGCTCCAACCGCTAGAAGTACTTTGTTTTTGTAAATTAATCACGGAGACTACCGCCGATTTATTGGCTTTGTAGACTTTCGTAGCTTGTGAGCTAACGTTGACTTTCACGTTAGTTGTTGAAGTTGAGCCGGATTTGTTCGATCCGGTCGGGACACTGGTGGAAGACGTGGTGATGCTATTATTGCTGAAATAATTAATGCCGCCATACGCGATCCCACCGCCGACTAAGCCGGCGACGAGTGCGGTAACCGCGACTTTGATCAATGATTTATTTGCCATAATTTCGCGTCGAAACGCGATCCCTCCCTACTAGTAACTATGTTTTAAGTTTATTTTAGCTAAAAAGTGTGATTTTTCTATGACCGAAGCATTGTGGAAATATTAAGGCAGCCCTATAACGTAATCAGTTTAGTGGCTGTTTCTGGATCCGTATCATAGAGTTGGAAATCATGCTCCACGCCAAAATCATGTTCTTTCATCATGGAAGCAACCGTTAAATGCGCTAACGTCTTCATATTGTTATCTTGACTGCGATGCCCTAAGTAAATCCGCTTCGTATTGCGGCCAATAACGTCCATTAAGGCGTTGGCGCCATCTTCATTGGATAAATGCCCCTCATCGCCTAAAATGCGTTGTTTGAGCGGCCATGGATAACGCCCCATCCGCAACATTTCCAAGTCATGGTTACATTCAAACAAATAGCCGTCCGCGTTTTTAATGACCCCTTCGACGTGTTCAGAAACATAACCCGTATCGGTGATAATCACAAACGACTTCCCATTATGATGTAATTCATAAAATTGGGGTTCGGCGGCATCGTGGGACACACTAAAGGATTCCACATCTAAATCGCCTAGCCCGAGTGTCGTATCGGGGTCAAACACGTGACATAATTCGGCCGGCACGTTGCCGACTTTTTTAGCCATCGCATCCCAAGTCCCCTGATTGGCATAAACGTCCAATCCATATTTCCGCGCTAAAATTCCGGCGGCTTGGCAGTGGTCGGTATGTTCATGGGTCACAAATAAACTGTCCACTTCATTGATATCACGGCCAATCGATGCCATCAAATTGGCAATCTTTTTACCGCTCAACCCGGCATCGACGAGTACTTTATGTTCCGGTGTTTCAATATAAGTAACGTTGCCACTACTCCCAGAAGCCAAGACACTGACTTGCATTGTATCTGTTGCTAACTTTAATACCATTTTTAGGTTCTTCCCATCTCTGAAAAATCGCTGTTTACGTTAATATGATACACGCTTTTAACCACCTTGAACAGTCAGCGGATTGTCCCAAATAAAAAGTCCCCCGTCAATTTGACGAGGAACTTAGTTGTTTAATCAATACTAACGTTAGTCGGCATTCCAAATGGCCCCAACGGCCGTCGACAAACTAGCTGTTTCACTCGATGTTGAGCTACCAGCCGTCTTCATCGATGCCCCTGTAAAGGCATTAATCCGGTGCAAACTTAAATTGGAACTATTTTTACTGCGGACCGCAAAAATCCACGTTGGCACATACACACTACTATCTTTTAAGCGAATCAACCGTGAATAACCGAGCTTACTCCACACAATGCGGGAGTTATTTGAAACTTGATTATATTGGTATAACGCCACTAAAGCTTTTTTCTCACTGATAGTGACCGCTTTTTCACGCAACGTTTTGACGTTATTTACATACGTTTGCGTGTAGCTGATCAACTGGTTATTTTTATTAACGATTAAACGCAACTGACCGGTCCCCGTCAAAATTTCACCATCGGCGACCTTTTGTACATAGACGTATTCGCCATTAGACGATAACTGCGAACTGTACACGTACTGGGTCCCATGAATGACATTAGTCGATTGTTTGACGAATTCATCTAAGTCACTTTGGGGATGATTACTATCCACGGTCACACTCGTCCGCAAGGTACTCATCAACTTACCATTAGTCCCAATACGCGTCGTCTGTTCAGTAAGCTGACTCAAATCGGCTTTGAGACCACTGTCGTTATTGCCGGCAATATAGTACCCAGTACCTTCTTTAGTATCTGGATTACTAAAACTAATGTTGTCATCACGCATTTCGCGAATGACCGTCGTCGCGGTATCACTGGACGTTTTACTCGAATCACCGGAACTAGTTTGGATGAACATATACGCTAAGAAAATATCTAAGACGACAAACGCAACTACAAAAATCCATTCAATTTTTCGAAAATTCATGCGTCCGCCCCCTTACGATCCGCTCAGCATCGACGTATAAGTCCGCCAAGCGCCATTGTAATAGACGTAATAAGTCGGCGTTAAGTCAATCACTAGTTTGGATGATTTATTTTGTGACCATTGATACCCCAATTCGATAGTGCCAATCTTACTATCTTTATAACCGGCCGCAATGAGTTGTTTTAAAATACTCGTCGAGCTCGGCAAGGTCACGGATTGTTTCTTCCCCGTCGTTGGGACTGGCACTTGCAAACTATCTAATGAGAAGTAATAGCGATCTTGCCCCGTCGACGTCATCTGAATCCGCACATCACCGTTTTCAGTCTGGTTGAAGATTGGGAAGCCTTCGACGTAACTCCGATAAATCACGCTACGACTCGTAGCATCATAGCCGTAATAACGAATATTATCCATCGGTACGCCTAATGCAACCAGCCGCGTATAGCTCTTTTGCAACTGTGAGGTAAACGACAACTGCCGCGTCGAGCCTAAATCGCTGTAATCTTCAAAATAAACCGTATTGAGCTTCGTATTAACCGTCATCCGCTTATAGCTACCAGTCGTATACTCTTGGCTACCATTACGATTATGCACGGTCACCGTCGAATTACCATCGGCATCTAACAACCGGTTGGCCGTTTCACTAGCCGAAAGCTTACTCATCAAATAACTATAATGCTGCATCTTAACCGGTTGGGTGTAGTCGATGTACGTATTATTATTTTCATACGTCATTTTCACCGCAATGGCTTTAACTTTATTGGCTTGCAATACTTGTTTCATCGAAGTCAGCGACTTGTTTTTTAAATGCACACTATAAATTTGATGTTTGCTGTCATTCAACAAATATAAGCGGTCGGTATCGTTGATGGGAATCACAATCCGACTAAATTCGGACGAGCGGAAATTTTTCAAATTCTGGTTAAAAATCGTATTGAACATGCTGACCGTGACACTATCTGGGAAATTCAACACATAGGAATCATCCCCATTTAGCAAGGCCGCATAGCTTTTGGCCGAGGTGATCCGCACTTTGGAAATACTTTCAGCTTTCCATTTGCTGATCTGCTCTTTGAACTGGCTCACAAGACTCACATTTTTATTAATCAGCAAGGTTTGTTTGCCAGCTGAGTCCGTATGAATCAGTTGTGTTGGCAAATAAATATCATCAATCGTCCGGGTCGCCAAAGTCGAGTTCGACGAGGTCGTGCTGACCTTATTTTCTCGCTCATAGCGCGACGGATTGGACCAAATATAAATCGACAAGGCCACACTAATGATAATCAAACACGTGAGGGTGATTGGTAAAAGTAAGCGTCTAAGCTTGTGAGTCATCATCCCAAAGATCCTCCTCTTCATAAGGTTCGTAAGGCAGTGAAATGTAGAATGTCGACCCTTGACCTTCGACACTGTCGACCCAGATACGGCCACCCAACATTTGCACGACTTCTTTTGAGATGGCCAAGCCTAAGCCAGTTCCACCTTGGGCCCGTGAACGCGCCTTATCAACCCGGAAGAAGCGGTCAAAGACGTGATTCAAGTCCGCGCGTGGAATCCCTAGCCCTTGGTCACTAATGCTAATAATCACTTGATTATGCGTCTCTAATAAGCGACAAGTGACGACCCCACCATCTGGCGAATACTTGATAGCGTTGTTCATAATATTATCGAGAACTTGGGTAAATTTATCAGTGTCGATTTCAACCCACAAATCGCGCTTCGTAAATTCACGTTTGATCGTGTAATACTTCGCGGGATTATCATCTTTTTTCAAGATCATATCAAACCGATTCAAGACATAGTTAAATAACTCGTTGATATTTACGAGTTCCATATCGACTCGAGTTGTCCCCGAATCCATCCGTGACAAGCTTAGCAGCTCATTAATCATCCGAATCATCCGATCGGTTTCTTCTTGGGTGACTTTCAAAAAGCTCGGCGCAACTTCGGGGTCTTTCCAGGCCCCATCGCTCAACGCTTCAATGTAACTCCGTAAACTCGTTAACGGTGTCCGCAACTCATGCGATACATTGGAAACGAACTGTTTCCGATCATTATCAATTTTTTGTTGTTCGGTAACATCATGAAGCACACAGACTAAGCCACTAATGAACCCAGATTCCCGTTGAATCAGTGAGAAATAAGCATTCAAAATCAAGTCACGTTCATGTGACGAGAAATCTAACGTTAATTCATCCTGGTTTTCAATTAAATCTCGTAACGAATATTCATCACGAATCTTCAACATATCAAGAATCGAGTTACCAATCGCTTTTTCCGCGCTAACATCGACAAAGTCGGAGGCCGTTTCATTGATAATCGTAATATTCCCACGGCGATCGGTGGCAATCACGCCATCGCTCATGTGCGCCAAAACGCTATCCAACCGTCGGCGTTCCGCTTCGGTCGACTCTTGCGACTCTTCAACGCGAATCGACAAGTTGTTGATAGCACTAGCTAATTGGCCTAATTCATCGTCGCTATAAACGCGCACTTGGCCCGCGTAATCGCCACGCGCAATTCGTTGCGTCTGTCGTTTCATTTCTTCAATTGGTCGGGTAATCGCCCGGGCAATAATTATCGCAATCCCTAAGCCTAAGGTCATCGCAATTAGCGAAGCCAACACAAAGATTCCCATAATTGTATTGATCGTATTATAGACGGACTTCATGTTGGCGCGAACATATAGTACCCCGACCAGCTGGCTATTATTCCCCGTTGTACTGGAATTATACAGCGGCACAATGGAAACATAATAGCGGCCATTATTTTGCGTGTCATACGTGTTCTTCGTATAAGAACGGTTATTATAGATCGCGTTTTTAACATTGCGATCAGTCGTCTTTTGACCGACAATCGATTGATCGTTGACATCATTAGTCCCACGAATAGTCCCTTTGCTATCAATGACCCGAATTTCATCAATATTGGAGTTGTTATAATCCGATAAAATGGTTTTAATTTGGGCATTGGCTTTCGTTGAATTCGTTGCCGACAATTGTTCGGCTAACGAGTTATCAACATAGGTCGGGATTTGAACTTGTGACTTAAACTGCCGGATATTTTGTGTTTCCAACTGCTTCACGAAAATAGCCCCGACGATTTCCAAAGTAATCAATAGTAACAAGGCAAAGACTAACGCAATTTTAAAATTAATCGACTTTAAAAAATTCTTCCGTTTAAACTTCAACACGGTTTACTGACCTCTACTCGTTTTCAGGATTGCGGAGGTAATAACCGACCCCACGCCGCGTTACTAACCATTTTGGATGGCTCGGATTATCTTCAACTTTTTCCCGTAAACGCCGCACCGTGACATCGACGGTCCGCACGTCACCGAAGTAATCGTAGCCCCAAACGGTTTGTAATAAATGTTCGCGCGTCATCACTTGACCGATATGTTGGGCCAAGTAATGGAGCAATTCAAATTCACGGTGGGTTAATTCAATATTGTCACCGCGCTTAGATACCATGTAAGCATCGGGATGGATGACTAAATCACCGATTTCAATGTCAGAATTTTCTTCCTCTTCCGTTGGTTGCGCATTTGGTGATCCTTGACGCCGTAAGTTAGCTTTAACCCGGGCAACTAATTCCCGATTAGAAAATGGTTTCGTCACATAGTCATCAGCGCCCAGCTCTAGGCCTAAGACTTTATCTAATTCAGAATCTTTGGCGGTGACCATAATAATTGGCATGTCGTAGTTCTTCCGCACTTGGCGCGCCACTTCGAGTCCGTCCATTTTTGGCAACATTAAGTCTAATAAGATCAAGTCTGGTTTGACTTCATCCACTTTTTGTAAGGCTTCTTCACCATCAGCGGCCACATGAACTTCATAGCCTTCTTTAGTTAAGTTAAATTTTTCAATATCTGAGATTGGTTTTTCGTCATCAACGACTAAGATTTTTTTCATAACGATTCTTCCTCCTTAGGGGAAAACAGGTTCATTTGCAATTTTTTAGTGGTACTTCGATTAGTACAGGCTTTATTTTGGTGCCAGCCTGCGTCAGGACGGTTGAAAAACGTTTCAACACTGTTTTTAGTATATCACAAATCATCAGAGCTTTCTTTGATAGCTAACCCGCATGGCCGTAGCATTTCCCGGGAAATATTTTGGCGACTTATTTTGAAATAATTCGGCCAATTTCCACCGCGATTCACTTTTTTTGAAAAAAGTTTCGAAATAGTGTTGTCAGATTCCGATATTCATGATATTATATTTTTTGTTGAGTTATGGGCAGTTAGCTCAGCTGGCAGAGCAACGGACTCTTAATCCGTGGGTCCAGGGTTCGATCCCCTGACTGCCCATCCATAACCACTAATCAGTCTTCACGCCGTGATAATCCACCGTGAGGACTGATTTTTTTATATCATTAAACCGGCTAGAGTGCGCCAAAAGGCGGTTAGTTTGCGAGCATTAACGTAGAATCGGCAATTATGTCCGGGCTTTGAGCATAGTTGCCGATTCCGGGTTAAGCGGAACAAACTGCCTTTTGGCGCACGTTTCGGCCACAAAAATAGTAAAGACTGAATGGGCGCCTGATGAAAGTTAAACTTTATCAGGCGCCCATTTTTGATTATATCTCAGTCTCTTTTAGTGCGGCCGTTAATAGCTCAGTGACCAGGCTGGCAAACGCTCGCAACTGGTCGGTGGCTTGCGGCGCTAACAAATAGATTTCGCGCTCAACTGGAAAATCCGCCACTGGCAAAATCGTTAGCTTATCTGCGGCCGACTGCAGCCAGTACTGGGACAACAAGCCAATGCCCATCCCATTTTGAATCATCTGAGCGACCGTCGCATGTTGCGGTACCCGCAAGATACTTTGGGCCTTAATTTGTTGACCACGCAAAAATTTCGTTAACAGTGTCGCGGTTCCGGACCCCGCTTCGCGCATGACAAAAACTTGCTGCTGGAGGTCTTTGGGGGTGACTTGGGTGCGCTGGCTCAGTGAATTTTGCCGGTTAGCGACTAAATAGACGGCATCCGTTGCTAAGGGCATTACGGCATAGCGCGTTTGATACGTGGCTACTTGGTCGGAATTTAACGCTGCTAACGCACAATCAACGCCCCCCGCTGCCAAACTATCCAGGGCGCCGGTGGAATTACTAATATTTAAATACAATTCGGCCCCCGTTTGATGGACTGCGGCATACATTTGTGGGGCAATTAATGATAAGACCGATGTCGCGGCAACTTTTAACGTTGCTTGGACCGGTCGGACAAAAGTCTGTTCGAGTTGATCCGTCAACTGAAAAATCTTTGCGGCATAACTCAATACAATCGCACCATCGGCTGTCGCGCGGTAGCGTTGGCCATCAAAGCGCAGCAGTTTGGTTTGAAAGTCCGTTTCGAGGGCTTTGATATGCACTGAGACCGTTGGCTGACTCAAATGTAATTGTTGTGCCGCTAATGAATAACTCCCTATCTGGGCGACTTGGACGAACGTTTGGAGTGCTTTTAAATTCACCATGATTATGTTTTTTAATACTCCTATGGTAGATTGTAAAATTAATCCGAACGCTGTTCGGACAAAAAAGATCAGCTTCC
>NZ_AYGX02000127.1 GCF_000498955.2 Lactiplantibacillus fabifermentans DSM 21115
GAAGCTGATCTTTTTTGTCCGAACAGCGTTCGGATTAATTTTACAATCTACCTAAAACGCATAATCTATGTTTAACGATCGCATTACACGCCCTCGATGATTTGCCCGTGTTGGCGGCTGCCAGCAGTAGTGGGGCGACCACGAGCGGTACGCAGCTATTAATTTTAGACGGGGTGGTATTAGCCTTGGCGGTGGTTGCGAGCGTGGTTGCTCGGTTACAAGTGCGGCACATGACTGTTCCAACGGTGATAAATAATTGAAAGTAAATAAAAAATGAGTCGCTGTTAGCGGCTCATTTTTGGGTCTAATAGTCATTAGGATTGGCAGCTAAAGGTTCATAGTCATCCATTTCCGCATCACGGAAATCCCACCATTCGTTTTCGTAGCCAACAAAACCAGCGGCTAACATGGCATCATTTAAAATCTGGTAGTTTTTATCAGCGGCCGAACTGCGCGGGGCATCGCGGTGGGCGGCGGCGGTGAAGTCATCAAACGGTGTCGGCATCAAACATTCGCGCCCATCCGCATCGGTTAAGGTCAAATCTAAAGTGACGCCTTTTTGGTGGCTGAAGTTGGGATTCGGTTTGGCCACGAATTCAGGATGGGGATAAACTTCAAAAAGACGTTCTTGAGCACTCACCGGACGATAAGCATCCCAAATTTTTAAGCGGTAGCCTTGGCTTTTGACGAGGGCACTCGCATGAGCTAACTTGCGCGCCGTTCCTGTGCGGACGATGGCCGTCGTAAAATCGTAGACGACTTGATGCGTGAAATTATTAGTGGTGGCGTAACGTAAATCAACAATAATCGCGGGATCTAACGTTTGGACATTGGTAAAACCAGTTAATTCTGGGGTCATTTTTGGCTGCCTCCCTAGGTTTAATTAGCCTCATTGTACGTGATTTTGACGAGTTTGTCTGAGAAAAAAGGTTACAATCACGACCAAGCTTTAAAGTAGACACATTTGAACGGACTTGGTATGATGAGCAGTATTGTGTGAAAATTTTGTGAAGAGGTGAGAAGCATGACGCGGCAAACGAAACGTGCCATTTTTATTTTAGTTTTTAGTGAATTTTTAGTCTGTTTAGGAATTAGTTTGGTCATTCCGGTAATGCCGTTCATTAAAAATGAACTGCACTTAACGGCGACTGACATGGGGATTATGAATGCCCTGTTTGCTGCGGCGCAATTTATTGCTTCGCCAATCATCGGGCGGGTTTCGGACAAAATCGGCCGCAAACCGGTGTTAGCAGTCGGCTTGTTCTTATATATGGTATCGGAAGTCTTATTCGCGTTGACGAACCATTTATGGGTCTTCAACATTTCACGTATTATTGGTGGCTTATCAGCAGCGATGGTCGTGCCAACGGCCATGGCGCTAGCGTCCGATATTACGACTAAACGGCAACGGGCGAAAGTAATTGGCTGGTTGTCAGCGGCCTTTAGTGGCGGTTTGATTTTAGGCCCCGGGATTGGTGGGATTTTAGCGGGTATCAGTTATAAGACGCCATTTTGGGTGGCTGGGGCACTCGGTTTGCTCAGTGCCATCGTCTTGATAGTCCTGCTACCAAGCGATGCCGATACCGTGCATCATTTGGATGAAGAAGCTGCGGCGGAACCGAGCCACCATCCGATGAGTCGGGCGTTTTGGACGTTACCCATCATCATTTTATTTACGATGATTTTAGTTTCGTCATTTGGCCTGCAAGGTTTTGAAAGTATTTATAGTATTTACGTCAATGAAGTATTTAAATTTAGCTTGAGCAATATTGCATTAGTTTTGACTTTAAATGGGTTAATCTCATTGTTCTTACAAGTCGCGTTATTCGACACGTTTGTCCAACGCTTTGGCGAACAAAAAGTGATTCGGGTCTGTTTTGCATTAGCCGCCATTTGTACGATTTGGATTACGCAGGCGCATACGAAATGGGAAGTAGTTGTGGCAACGTTAGTCATCTTCTCGGCGTTTGACTTATTGCGGCCAGCGATTACCACGTTATTAACGAAAGCAAGCGACTCTAATCAAGGTTTGATCAACGGGTTGAACATGTCATTAACAAGTGTCGGAAACATTGTCGGGCCAATCATGTCAGGGATGTTATTGGACATGAATTATCATTATCCTTATATCGTCGTCGCTGTATTTTTAATCGTGTCATATTTGATGGCCTTTTTGCTCCGGTTACCGGCAAAAGCAAAACCGGTCGTTAAATCCTAATATTTAATGCCGGTACGTGCCGCAGTTGACTGGCCGTCATTCCATCCGTTCTGGGACCGGTCCAAGCCTAAGAAGCGTCTTGAACCTCGCTTTTGAGCCCACCAACCAGGTCTCAAAAGACGCCCGTGGGGTAAACGACCAAAAAACAGCCGTTAACGCCACCTTCAGGACGGATTCCATGACGGTCAGTCAACTGCTGAACGCTGCTTAATTATCAAGAACAGCTAGCATTTTGAATGGTGGCAGCATGCTTGTGATTGAAGATGATGAGTCACAGATTGTCATCCGATATCGAAGTAGCAACTTTAAAGGAGCTGTGACATAACTAGTTCCTAAATCGTAAAAACCCACGCAAAACCGA
>NZ_AYGX02000128.1 GCF_000498955.2 Lactiplantibacillus fabifermentans DSM 21115
GGTTATGCTGAACAATTTGTCCAAAAATTCGGATTAAATTTGCAATCTACCATAAAACAAAAGCCGCCTTAGCAACAACTAAAGCGACTAACGAGCATGGAGCTTTCCATGCATTTGTGAATCGACAGTTAACGAGCTTCACCAGCAGTTATACAGAATGGTACAACCTTGAAAAATGTTCCTAGAATCGAAGCAACCGCAAACAGCATAACTGAGACAACCAAGTCACTGATCGACCAATTAATCACTACTTTGCGGTTCTCCCACGCTTGTGGCAAGCCCCCTTCAGTCGGGCATCAGCAGCAATGGAAGTCGCTGTGAAAGTGGCGTAAGTCTTTGAAGGGGCTTTCTTAAAGTCGATTATCAATGGCTATTTTTGATTAGACTAACTGTCATCGAAAATATTCAGCCACAATTTCCTATACTTAATGTTGTTTTGAAAGTCAGCCGATTGCGGCAATTCCACATTCACCAAAACCCCGAGCTTAACTAGCGTGATGCATTAAACTTGGTAGATGGAACGTCCAGTGGACATGTGACCGTGGTTGACGAAAAGCGAAGACGTTGACGGCTAAACCGACCACTAACAAGATGAGCGCTAGTCCCATAATATGATGCAACCCTAAATGGAGAATTTGACGCATCGCGGGCAACAAGTGAGCGGGCAAACTTTTAGCGCTAGTCGCGTCGCTAAGCGAGTTCATCATGTCCATCGTAATTTTACCATGTGATTGGCTGACCCCTTGCGTCAACGATTGATTCAAGACCACACTATAAATGGACGACATAAAGGTTTGACCAAGCATCCGGACTAGCAAACTAAACGACGTCGCAATCGGCACATCGCGGTGTTGGGCTTGTTGTTGGACGCTGACTTGTAAGACCGTAAAACAAATCCCAATCCCGCAACCTTGAAAGGCCCCGGCTAATAATAGTAGCCAGTAACTCGTGTGGGCCCCCGCCAATGCCAATAACGCACATGCAATCAGCATCCCACTAAAACCAATCATGACCACGGTTCGCGTTGACCATTTTCGTTCCAAATTCGAGCTCCATTGCGCGCCTAAAAAGTTCGTGATGGAACCAGGAATCTGGGTGACCCCGCCGATAACCGCGGTCGTTCCGAGTAAGCCTTGCGCCCACATGGGAACATAGACGTTGAAGCCCACGAAGAACCCATAAATCAAAAAGAACATGACAAATGCAGCCACTAAGTAACGATTTTTAAATAAACGACTCGGAATAATCGGATCGACGGCATGTTGTTCCGCAAATAATAAGCCGGTCAATAATGCTAATGATAGTAATAAAATGAAAATAATCGCGATAACTGGCAACTTACCAATCATTTCGATGCCGACCAATAGACTGACTAGACCGGTCGTTAATAAGGCCGCCCCTAAATAATCGACTGGCGAAGCCGTGGCTTTGATTTTCGGCGCCCGATACAACCATTGAATAATCGCAATCGACGCCAACCCAATCGGCACATTAATATAAAAGACCCAATGCCAACCAAAATTATCCACAATGAAGCCCCCAACGAGCGGGCCAATAATTGCGGCGGTACTAAAGCTCGCAGTAACATAGCCGAAGACTTTGCCCCGTTTTACCGGGTCTTGATAAATCTCGGCATAAATAATATAAGGAATGGCGGTCATCCCACCGCTCCCAATCCCCATAATCGTGCGGGCAATGATTAAGAAATAAATATTGGGCGCTAAGCCTTCCAGCAATGCCCCCACCACAAAAATCGTGGTTGAAATCTGATAAGCCTGTTTGTTCCCAATACGTTCACCAAGTTTGCTCCACAACGGTGTGGTGACCGCACCACCTAATAAGAAGACGGCGACAATCCAGCCCATGAGTTGAATCCCATGCAAATCACTAATAATTGCGGGTAACGCGGTACTAATAATCGTACTATCCAACCCATTCATCGCATTAGATAGTAACAAGGCAATCGTCACAATGATGACTACACGTTTTGACAAAAAAATTCCTCCACTTTATGTATAACAAAAATTAATCTTAAAATAAACGATTACTTCTAGGTTACACTAGTTCCGCGGTCGTCACTACCCCGTTTTCAGAAAATCACGAAAAAAAATTCACCACACTGACTGAAGGAATGGTGAATTTCATTTGGTTAGCGTGTTTAGCTCACAAGTCATTAACTTGCTCAACACGGTTATGTTAATTCATGGAACCGGTTTTAGGTCAAGCACTAATTTCAGTTAACCAATCATTTTTCGTTAAAACGTAGCGCATCACGTGAATTTTTTCGCCGGAGTCGAGCTTAAAAGTTTCCATTTCGCCGTCATCATGCATCCCCATCTTCGCCATCACGCGACCAGAATTCGGATTAGCACTCGCATAATGCGCTTCTAAAACGTCGAGTCGTAAGTCGTTAAAACCATACGCCATCAGCGCTCGGCCAGCTTCGGCCACATAGCCATGTCCCCAAGCTGCGGGCGTGATTGCATAGGTCAAGATACCGGTCGTCGCTTCGGGATGAAACTCATAAAACCCGATTAGCTGATGGTCAGCTTTAGTTTCAATGCCAAAAACCGTCGTAGTATCCGCTAAAAAATGATTTTCAAACGCCTCATTAAATGCCGCAGGGGTACTCAGACGGCGATACCGCAAATAGGCCACCACTTCCGGGTCAAAAATCATCGCTTGTAACGCATCATGATCAGTCGCCTGCATCGGCCGTAAAATCAAACGTTTCGTTTCAATTGTTGCCAAATCGCTCATCTCCAAATTGCCGTTAATTTACTCAGTATAATAATTTAACGCAATTTGTAAATTAATCTGTTCGACCGAATCAACTAAACGCCTAGCATGACCCGTGCTTCGCGCGACATTCGCGCAATCGACCAAGCTGGTGACCAAACTAAATTAATGGCCACGTCTTCAACCCCTGCGACTGCTTTCATCGTAGTCACAATGCGGTTAGACAAAATATCTGTCAGCGGACACCCCATCATCGTTAACGTCATTGTCACGACACAATGTCCTTGCGCATCGTTGGTCACATCATAGATTAGACCTAAACTGACAATATCGACCCCTAACTCCGGATCAATCACCTGACTTAGTGCCGCCATCCCAGTTGTTTTAAAATCCGTCACTTTGCATTCGCTCCTTATACCGTATCTTGCATATCAAACGTATCACTTTCAATATATAGTGTTTGTTTATCATTATTATACCGAACTTTTTAGGTGCCGAGCGCAACTAATCGTGAGCAACTGATTATGCGTTATCTCATCTTTTGCGGGTTCAACTAATTCCCAGCCAGTCGGAAAACGGCCCTGCTCGTGGAAATCACGCGGTAATTGGACCGGCTGATTCTCAACCACACCAACTAACTAAAAAAGCAAAAAAAAACGCCAGCAACTAGTGCTGAACGATTTTTTCACTTTAATTTAACGTGCCCTTGCCAACTTTGGTTGTATAACGTTGATGGACCGCATTTTTGTCGGCTTTAGTGATGCCATTATAACGGTTAGTCGATAACATCACACTGTGACTATTGGTGCTATGATTCAAGCCGATCACATGTCCCAATTCATGTTCCGCCACTTTACACCGTTGCGTTTCGGAATAGTGGTTGCGTTGTAAATTCTTCGTTAATAACTTAACTTTGGCACTCGTATAGTAGCCGGCCCGATTACTGTAACTCGTGGTGTTTCCAGCAACTTCCCCACCACGTTGACTAGTATTGGTGCTCGTCGTCAAAACGACTTGATGATGTTTTGACGATCCCGCCACAAATTTGAATTTCCCAGTCGCATTCCAAGTTTTGATAGCTTGCTTATAAACTTTCCGGTAGTATGTCGACTTGGTTTGAATGACATAAGTCACCTTAGCTTGATGCCACCGTTAACTCCCATATGGAGTCCCCGGTGAGGCTTGGGCTTGATTGCTAATACCTAAACCGAGTAATAAGGCCATCATCACTAAGATAAATTGTAAGTTTAATTTTTTCATTGTTGAGCTCCACGATTTCTATTATAAGTAATTCGTTAGTTGACCACCTCATTATCTGCTGGATTAAGCAACCGCAGTTCGGTTGTTTTTCCGATGAACCGGTCGACATCAACTAACGTTTAGCTTATATTAACGCCAACCGTGACAGTTATCAATCGCTGATATATCAGTGTTTACGTTAAAAATCTGTATAAAAATATATTATACAAATGGTAGATTGTAAAATTAATCCGAACGCTGTTCGGACAAAAAAGATCAGCT
>NZ_AYGX02000129.1 GCF_000498955.2 Lactiplantibacillus fabifermentans DSM 21115
AAAATTCGGTTTTGCGTGGGTTTTTACGATTTAGGAACTAGTTATGTCACAGCTCCCTTAATGGTCGCAATTAGACGTTTTCAGGTTTGCGAATCTTGTTCAATTCAGCATCGATTTGCGCTAAAACGGCTTGTTGGTTCTCAGGTTTTTCCAAGTCGTATTGTTGCAAGTCAATCTTCATCTTTGGACTAGCGTCATATTCGTCAAACCACTTGCGATAAGCGGTCCACATCTTATAGTAGTAATCTTCCAATTCAGGGTTGTTATCGAATTGTTCGTAATCACGACCACGTTTTTTGATGCGGTATAAAATCGTGTCAAAATCAGTTTCTGAATAGACCATTAAATCCGGTGCCTTCTTAGGTAATTCCGTTAACTCCGTCATCATGTTATCTAATAATTGTAGATAAACATGTAATTCAGTGTCCGAAATGTTACCTTCGGCGTTGTTTTCTTTGGTGAAGAGGGCATCTTCATAAATTGAACGGTCGAGGACGTTGTTGTCATCAGCCAATGCCTTCTTGATCATTGCAAAACGTTTGTTTAGGAAATAGATTTGTAATAGGAAACCATAGTTTTTGGGATCCGAGTAGTATAGTGGCAAAACGGGATTGTCACCAACGGGTTCGTAAAATGCCTTAGTTCCAAGGTGATCGGCAATTAAACCAGTCAATGTAGTTTTACCGACCCCAATCATTCCTGCTGTTATTATCACCATGATAGCCCCTCTTTATAGAAAATTGCACTACATATTGTATAACAAAAAAAGTTTCAATACCATATAGACTTTTGGTAGAAACTTTGCTTTGGGGCTAAAATTAGCTTATTTTTGCGCTTGGTCCTTTAATAAATCGCGAATTTCTGCTAAATATTGCGCTGATAAATCTGGTGTTTCTTCTTCCTCCTCAGCTTCTTCTTCCGCTTTAGCGCCGGTGACCTTATTAATGGCTTTGACCATCAAGAAGACGACGATTGCCACGATGAAGAAGTTAATTACGGAATTTAAGAAGGCGCCATATTTAAAGGTCGCTTCACCAATCGTGATTTTCAGATTGGATAAGTCGATGCGTCCTAAGAAAATCCCAATCAGTGGGTTAATCAAGTTGTTCGTCAGTGATTTGACGATTGCGGTGAAGGCCGACCCAATAATGACCCCAACGGCTAAATCAATCACGTTACCTCGTGCAATAAATGTTTTGAATTCTTCAATCATAAAATTCATCTCCCTTAGATTCTTTTTCCTAAACAGTATAGCGAAAAGCGCGGGTTGACTCAATGTGAATGCTTATATTAGGAATATTTTTGTTAATTTGGTGGTTAAACGAACTAGCTACGTTCGTTAGATTAAGGCGATGCAGCTAATAAACACACAGCAATGGCGTTGTATGTTTTACGGCAGGTTTGCCAACTATCAAAAAATAGTAGCAATCAATAAACAATTAGCTCAAAGAATGGATGTTGCCATGAGAAAGGCTTGCGCCGCAAAATGTCTTGATATTGTTGTTTGTCTTCGTCAGTTAGTTCGGGGTCTTTTAGCGCCATTTTTAAATAGGTGAGCGCCGTCTGTTTTTCATCTAAATCCCGACATTGCCGTAGAAAAAAATTAGCGATAACTGGGTCTGAACAATAGCGCGTACAGAAGTTCAAAGTAGCGGCAGGTGGTAGCTCTAAAGCTGCCATTATTGGGATTCGGTAGCGCACCCATTCAATAAACCATGTTTGAATGTAAATCGGGGTCTCGTGGGTGATTTTTGGGGCCTTGGCAAGTTGTCGATCAATCACCGCGAGTTTAATGCGCAGTTCGTTCGGACGTTTGTACAGATGAAAGTCGAATAGCACATCTTCGAGTGGCAACGATGCTGGCCAAGGTAATTGGGTGACATTTTCACATAGCCAATGGAACAAATAATGATTAAATGGGTAATCGCCTAACTTGACCCAGGTACACCACGCTTCGCTACAGGTGTCTTTAAAGTTAATCCAGGCTGGCGCTTCGTCATATGGAGGCTGGGTGAGTGATATTGTGGCGAGTTGCAAGTATGTGGTTTGGGTCCATTGGCATCGCTGCATTAATTCGTGGTGGTGCGGGACGGTTACTAGTAGCTGTTCTAAAATCCAGGTCAATTTAGTTGCTAATTGTGCGGCACTCAACTCAGATTGCGCACAGGTATGAAACAATTCGTTGGTGAGCTGCGTTAACCGGTCGAAGTCTTGGGCGTTTATGTACGATAAAACGGTCAGTTGAAACACCCGCTGAGGTGAATGGTCGGCGGTTATTGGACTGAAATGCGAATGTTGCTGTTCGTTGTAAAAGAGGACGGCCGCCATGTGCTTACAAAGATGCCCACTGGTAGCGTAAGGGCAATTGCAATAAAATGTGAACGGGTCAGCCTGGATGCGGACGTTATAAGAGTTGGTCCCCAAAACGGTGGCAGTTATTGTGGTATGATTCACTTTAAAATCACGTATCAAGGCACGCCTATTATATTGGTACCCACGTTCTAAAATTTTCGCCGGAAAGCGACTTTTCCAATCCATACTTTAGACCACCTTTCATTCAGCCAGCTTAGCTCTATTTTAGGTGATTAAGAAAGTGGTTGCAATATGAAAAGGTGTGTTGTGACAGGGATGACACTGGCAAACAAGTCGGCGTTTTTGGCTAATCACCGCGATGATTAATAAGACTTTGACGTGATACATACTTTTAGAAAGTAACGAGGTGCGAGCAATGAATTATACGTTCATTGGTGATATTCATGCGGCTGCCGATGATTTGGCGGTATTGCTACAAGCGGCAGCCGTTAAAAATAACCGCCTGATTTTTTTAGGCGATTACATTGATGGGAGTGCGACCCGTACCGGCAGTTCGCAGCCGGATGCCTTAGCACCATTAGCCGTACTAGACCTGGTGATGGCACGGGTACAACAACATCATGATGTTGCATTATTAGGCAATCATGATGATTTTTGGTTACAAACGGCCGCGGGGGATGATTTAAGTTACCAGACATGGCGGTTAAACGGTGGGTCGCGGACGTGGCGCCAATTGGGTATCCATTCAAATCGACCGCTCGTAATTGCAGCGGCGTTGAATCAGCCCCCATTGGCCCGCTATACGAAATTTTTAGCCCAATTACCATTAACTTGGCAAACCGACCGTATTTTAGCGCTGCACGCCGGTCTCGACTGGCGCTATCCACTAGACCAACAAGTCCGTGATGATATTTTATGGATTCGCGATGATTATTACTACGATGACCAGCAACAGTGGCATCGCAATCTGACGAAAAAAGTCATCGTCACCGGGCATACGCCGGTTCAAACGATGACCGATACTGGTGCGGGGTTCATTAAAATGCAAGCTGATGCGCACGATATTCCGCGTTATTTGATTGATGGTGGGAGTCGTTCAGGCGCTGAAGACGGGGGTATTTCAGCGCTGACCTTGGATGAACAAGGGAACGTGGTCGCGATGCACCGAGTGATTCAGCAACAGTTGATTGAGGTGCTGTGACCGTGTTGGCGGGTGATCTTAAAATGATTGCGTGTGCCAAGTTGAGATGTTACAAGTTTTTTAGAAAACTAATTAAAAAAATCCTCAGAACATCAAATTGTTGGTGTCTGAGGATTCTTTAGTAAGTTCGCATCATCAATAAAGTACATCACATTATGGTTGAAGGGTCTTTTGGTATTTCTTGATTTTTTTGATGGCCCAGTCGTAATGGCTGGCGGTGCAAGAGACAAAGTAACTGCCCAAGGTCGTGCCACCAACCCACGGATAGACCTGTTTGGAAAAGAGTTCTTCATCGGTAAAAGTTTCAATTAAACGCATGACCTGGTCGTGGGTCGTTTGCAATAATTCGCAGGCTTCCGCAAGACTAGTCTTTTGATGTTGTTCAAAGAAAACTTGATTTAATTCACCATAGTTGCGCCAATTATAACCGGTTGGAAAAAATGGTTGCGCGGTGCCGGCCAGGTTGCGATTAACCCAGTTCAACACAAGCCGATGCCACTCATACACATGAATCAAAACATCCCGAATCGTTTTGTCACGTCGCCAATGGGCTTGTTTTTCTTTAGTAATGTCGAAGGAAAATGGGCGCAAACAATCTTCAGTGGGAATGGTGTCAATTAATGATAACAGCGCAGTGTATTGGTTATTGCTAGCTACAATTAAATCATTTTTGGTGGTTGGCCGTGCCATAAGAGTACCTCATTTCATCGTTATCAGTGACAAAGTAGTAATCAGCAAAATTTTATCAAGATTCAAAAGCTAAGCTAGGTCCAGATTCATGCTAGGTGGTAAGGTTCATTAAACTAGCAATCAGCGTGCGACTGAACTAAAACCAGGTATCCTTGATTTAAAATACCATCGCTATTTTACTCAAGCACGACTTCAGTCCGTTGATTGTTGACGGTGTCTTTTGAGTTGAGGTGCCAATTGGTACCCTGTCAATAAAATAGACAATTTAAATAGAGACTTTTTTGTCCTATGCCA
>NZ_AYGX02000010.1 GCF_000498955.2 Lactiplantibacillus fabifermentans DSM 21115
AGGTTATGCTGAACAATTTGTCCAAAAATTCGGATTAAATTTGCAATCTACCAAATCACTATTTAAAAATTGAAACCAAAGGCCAAAATGTTGAATCATGGGAAGCCGTGTCGACTAGCGAACTACCAAACAGCGTCGCCAATAACTTGCCAGGCTAATCGGTTTCAAATCAGTGGTTGGCGGTAATTGGCCGCGGCCAGCTGACCGTAATCTTTTGGTCGCACCTTTTATATTGGAACCAAGTCACGTCAGTTTAATGGTGATTGCGTAGTGAGTTCTATGGTAACCAGTCGAGTCTGGGACAAAACTTTCGGATACTGATCAGTTGCCGCTTCCGGTCAGTAGTAATTCCAGTAGTCGTGGCGACCGCTCTTTGGCGCCAGCTGGTCCCGGTACGAGGAACACTTTAACTTGCTGCCGGCCAACGTTCGAAGACTTTTCCCAGACTCATGTCTTTCAGTAATAAGTGAGCTGGCGCTGCATCCTAGTTGATTGGCCAACAAGCGCTAGTTACCGCCCAATCGCCAACACACCTTTCCTACATATAATATGGAAGAAAATTCGTACCCCCGGTCACTAAAAGGAGCGGTAGGTTTAGAAGGGTCAACTTTGGCACCTAAATCCCGCCCATGCGATAATAATAATAGTAATTATTGCGAAAAATGGGCATAATTGCTGTTAATTTGTGCTAAAAGAGTTACAATAATTTGCGTGAGTCTTGTAAAGATGGTTGACAAAGCCACCTTTTTTCTGTAAATTAGATTGTTGCACTTTACACCGCATATATTTTTAGTGAAGGGAAGCGTGTTGATGCTTAAAATAGCGAAGGGTCGGATTTCATACGGCGCGGTCATTGGGGCATTCTTATTCATGGTTGTCCAAGTTATCGCGACGCTGAACCTGCCTAGTTTGACGTCGAACATTGTGAACAATGGGGTCGCCAAAGGGGACATTAGTTACATCTGGAAAATCGGATTTGAAATGATCGGGTTTTCATTACTGTCAGTAGTGGCAGCGTTTGGTAACGTTTTCTTAGCGGCACGTTCTTCACAACAATTAGGGAAGAATTTACGTTCAGATATTTATCGGAAGGTCATCCACTTTTCAAATGATGAATTTGACAAAGTGGAAACTTCTTCATTAATTACCCGGACAACTAACGACGTGGTCCAGATTCAAAACGTGGCGATGATGGCCTTGCGGATGATGATTATGGCGCCAATCATGTTAGTCGGGGCGAGCTTTTTAGCTTATACGAAGAGTCATGAATTAACTTGGATCTTCGTTGTTTCGATTCCAGTGTTATTGATTTTCATCGGGATTATCATGGCCTTTGCCATTCCATTGTTCCGCGCGATGCAAACTAAAACCGACCGGATTAACTTAGTTTTCCGGGAAGGTTTGACGGGGGTCCGGGTTATTCGGGCATTCCGGCAAGATAAGTTTGAACAAGATCGTTTTGAAGTCGCTAACAAAGATTACACGCAAAACTCCATTAAAGTTAACACGATTGTCGCGTTAGCGTATCCGGTCATGACGTTAATCATGAGCGGGACCAACGTGGCCATCGTCTGGTTTGGTGGTCAGTTGATTAGTAGTCAAACGATGCAAGTCGGAAACATGATTGCGTTTATGACTTACGCGATGCAAGTTTTGATGAGTTTCATGTTATTGGCAATGGTCTTCGCCTTGATTCCACGGGCAGCCGCTTCCGCATCACGGATTCAAGAAGTCTTGGATATTGAAACTAAAATCAATGACCCTGAAACTCCAGCTGAGTTACCGGCGACGACCGACCATGATTTGAAATTTGAACATGTCGATTATCGTTATCAAAGTGCGGAGCAGTTGGCATTAACCGATATTGATTTTGAGGCGCATTCTGGTGATACCGTGGCGATTATCGGGGGAACTGGGGCTGGTAAAACAACGTTAGTTAACTTGATTCCACGGTTCTATGATATTGAAAACGGGCATATCAAACTTGACGGTGAAGATGTGCGTGATGTTAAAACCGCGGACTTACACAAAGCCGTTTCATTCGTGCCCCAAACAGCCACGCTGTTTACTGGGACGATTCGCGATAACTTAAAATTCGGGAATGAAAATGCCACCGACGACGAAATTTGGCACGCGTTAGAAATTGCGCGTTCGACTGATTTCGTGCAAGAAGAAGGCGGCTTAGACGCGCACGTTGAACAAGGTGGGGGTAACTTCTCCGGTGGACAACGGCAACGACTCGCCATTGCGCGGGCGTTAGTTAAGCGCGCGGCCGTATATGTCTTTGATGATTCGTTCTCCGCGTTGGACTTTAAGACCGATGCGCAATTACGGGCCGAATTACGCGAAGATAAACAAATTCAACAAAGTGTGGTTGTCATTGTGGCGCAACGGATTGCTACGGTGGCCGATGCTGACTTGATTCTAGTTTTAGATAACGGGAAGTTGGTCGGTAAAGGGACCCACGCTGAATTAAAGGCTAATAATGAAGTTTATCAAGAAATTATGAAGTCACAATTACGAGAGGAGGATCAACTGTAATGAGCGAAAAGAAAAACGATACGCCCCAAGCAGCACCGCGGCATCATGGCCCTGGTGGTGGCCCGGGCTTAGTTGAAAAGCCTAAAAGCTTTTGGAAAACAACTTGGCGTTTGATGCGCTACATGTCTGACCGGTGGGTCGGTTTAGCCATCGTCATGATTTTTGCCATTGCTTCCGTGATCTTCCAAATTCGGACGCCAAAGATTTTAGGTAAAGCGACGACCGAAATTTATAAAGGGATTATGAAAGGTGCGGCGCAACAAAAAGCCGGTATTTCGCAATCGGGCTATCCGATTAACTTTGAAAAAATTGGGCAAATTATCGCGATTGTTATTTTAATGTACGTCGCGTCCGCGTTGTTCAACTTTATTCAACAATTTATCATGACGCGAATCTCACAAGGCACCGTTTATAAATTACGACGGTCTTTCAAGGGCAAGATGCAAAATGTGCCGATTAATTATTATGATACCCATTCCAATGGGGATATCATGAGTCGGGCCGTCAATGATATGGATAACATTGCCAACACCTTGCAACAAAACTTAACCCAGGCAGTCACGAGTACCGTCACGTTTGTCGGGACCATCTGGATGATGTTAACGATTAGTTGGAAGTTAACCTTGATTGCGTTAGTCACGATTCCATTGAGTTTAATCGTGGTTGGCGTCATTGCTCCGAAGTCGCAAAAATTCTTCGGCGTGCAACAAAAGAGTTTAGGGTTGTTGAACAACCAAGTTGAAGAAAATTATGCCGGTCACGTGGTCATCAAGAGTTTCAACAAGGAACAAGATGCCATTGACGACTTCGAAGAACAAAACGAAAACTATTATCAATCCGCATGGAAGGCCCAATTTATTTCGGGGATTATCATGCCGCTGATGATGTTTTTAAACAATATTGGTTATGTGTTCGTTGCCATTATTGGTGGGATTGATGTGGCCAATGGGCATGTTACGTTAGGGAATATCCAAGCGTTCTTACAATATACCCAACAGTTCTCACAGCCAATCTCACAATTAGCGAACTTGTTGAACACGATTCAATCCACGATTGCGTCAGCCGAACGGGTCTTTGAAGTCTTAGACGAAGAAGAAATGAAACAAACTCATTCTGACTTACCAGCCGAAACCGATACGGATAACTTGATTAGTTTGGAACATGTGCAATTCGGGTATACCGATGACGCCTTGTTAATGAAAGACTACAACTTAGACGTTAAGGCCGGACAACAAGTTGCCATTGTCGGACCAACTGGGGCCGGGAAGACGACCATCATTAACTTGCTGGAACGTTTCTATGACATCAAGGGTGGGTCCATCCGTTTGAATGGTGTCGACACCCGGGACTTGAGTCGCGAAGACTTACGCTCGCATTTTGCGATGGTCTTACAAGATACGTGGTTATTCACCGGTTCGATTTATGACAACTTGAAGTATGGGCGTGAAGAAGCGACGGAAGATGAAATTTACGCCGCTGCCAAAGCTGCCCACGTGGATGATTTTGTCCGGAAGTTGCCAGATGGTTATGACACGATCTTAAACGAAGAAGCGTCGAACATTTCACAAGGGCAACGGCAATTATTAACGATTGCCCGGGCCTTTGTGGCTGACCCTGAAATCTTGATTTTGGATGAAGCAACGAGTTCAGTTGATACGCGGACCGAAGTGCATATTCAACATGCCATGGAACGCTTACTCAAGAACCGGACGAGTTTCGTGGTTGCGCATCGACTTTCAACGATTCAAGGTGCTGACAACATCATCGTTATGAATCATGGTTCCGTCGTTGAAACCGGGACGCATGAAGAGTTGATGGCGCAAAACGGCTTCTATGCGGACTTATATAACAGTCAATTCAGCGGTAACATTAGCCAAGACTAAAGGAGGATGTCCAAGTGTATCGAAAAACAACAACGATTGTCGCGGCCGGCGTCCTAGCTTTAGTGCTGGCCGGCTGTGGCTCATCGAAAATGACCACGACTAAAACAACGTATCAAGGTAACGGTTTAGTGGCAGCGGTCAAAGGCCATGCCAATACCAAAACTGTTTCTTATAAGATTGACGGGGCTAAAGCTAAAAAGGCGACGGTCCACGATAATACCTTCGTCATCCAAGTCCCAACGACTACCGCGCGTCAAACGGTGAAGTTGACGGCTGGGAGTGACAACCAAACGGTGCATATCAAAGCGGCGAAAAGCTTGTTTACCTACAAGAAGCTCGTCAACACGTATAACAATGCGTTGATTGCTTCTAAGATGACGACTAAGCAACAAGCTGCCGCTAAGAAGCTCCAAACGCAAGCGGCCAGTTTGAAAAAAGAACAAGCCACCATCCAAGCTAACGTCAAAAAGGCGAAAGCCCAAATCGCCGCTGGCGGGACGAGTGCCGTCACTGGCGCCAAGACCTTGCAAGCGCAACAAACGGCGGCCGCTAAGCTCCAAACCGAAGCGGCCAGCTTACAAGCGAGTCAAAAGACCGTGGCCGCAGCGATGAAGACGGCTAAAGCCAAAGTGAAGGATGACTTGTTACCAACCAAAACACCTAGAGGGATTAGCAACGTGGTGACGACTAACGACTACAAGCTACGTTTGAACGTGCAGTCGGGTGACGTCATGGGGGCAGCCTTGATTGTGCCAACCACGGCCTTCAAGAGCACCACGCGTTCTAAGAACTTCGGGACGGCCTTCGCATTACTTGCCAGCACAAGTGGTGCCAACGCCAAAAACGTCACGAAACAATTCAAGAAAGAAACCAAGAGCAACAATAGCAGCACCACGACCATCGATCCGATTTATTCGAAGGGCGTGAAGTTCAGCATTGGGGTCTCAACTTCCGACTTGTACATCTTTATGACTAAATAATGTTGTAATGCTTAAAGCACGAACTCGCAAAAAGAGTTCGTGCTTTTTTGTTGCGTTGGTCGCTGTCAGCCACTTGGGTGTCGCACCGTGGGGCAGACCTCGGGCCATAGGGCGGTCCCGAGGGCGCTTTGATGCCCCACCGAAACCCGTTGTGGGTCATCAAAGTCGGCCCCCATAAATGACTGGAAAATCACCAGCCATTTATGGCGACACGGTGCGACACCCAAGTGGCTGACGGCTCCGGCAATATAGTAGTTGTAATGAACGGTAGGTGCTGGGGTGAACTTGTTTGTGACATTGGGGAGTTGTTTTAGCCCCCTTAATTGCTCAATGTATAATAGGATTTGCGATACAGGTGAATGCTAGTTGACGTGATTTCAAAATATTAGTGAACTGTCGTACATGAAATTTGATTGGTTATTTGTGAAACTGGATATTAAATGTTGGGGGGACTTGAATTCGACTGTTGGTTCAATTTAGCCGGTCGCTACTAGGCAGTGCAGCGCCCGTGGGACCGCTTTATGGCCCGCGGTCTGCCCCACGGCGTACTGCCTAGTAGCGACCGACGGCAATTAACGCCAACCAACAAGCACAAAAAAACGGCCGCACCAAGGCGACCGATTACTAATTATTCGAATGATAATTCTAAGAAATACATGTTTTTGCTTGGCAGATGCGCCGTCGAGACCCAGACTTCGTGGTAGTTCGGGACTTTCTTTTCCGTGTAGTCGAAGAAGAAGTCCAAGATATTACCGTTTTTAGCGACGAAGTCTTCTTGGAAACGATTGACGAGCAGTTTGTTATCGGGAAAATAAATTTCAGGATTAGCAACTTTGATCCGGTCGGGGATCGCCATCCGCACCACGTTGGTGTATTCCGGAGTGGTGAAGGTGATTTCGGCCGGATGATGGACAATATAGAACATCACATTATAAATTGAATCTGAATTACTTGCCACGACGAACCATTCCTTTATTGAAGTTATTATCATTATACCAAATTTACCGGAAATGACAGCATTTGTTTGCTTAGCCCCTTGACAAATCTCTCATAGACTATTAATCTTTTAATTAAATTCCAATTAACAAAAGGAATAAATTACATATAAAGGAAGTTGAATCGCATGGCAGACGTACAATTAGACTGGAATAACTTAGGATTCAAGTACCGGGACCTCCCATATCGTTATCGCGCTTATTGGAAAGATGGCGAATGGTATAAATCAGAATTAACCGGTGATGCCACTTTACATATTAGTGAAGGTTCAACCGCCCTCCATTATGGTCAACAAGATTTTGAAGGCTTAAAAGCTTACCGGACCAAAGACGGTAGCGTGCAATTATTCCGTCCGGACCGTAATGCGGCGCGGATGCAAACGAGTTGTGAACGCTTATTGATGCCTCAAGTACCCACGGACATGTTTGTCGATGCCGTTAAACAAGTCGTTCGGGCTAATCAAGACTATGTGCCACCATATGGTACTGGTGCGACGTTATACTTACGGCCATTAATGATCGGGGTCGGCGGTAATATTGGGGTCCATCCGGCCGAAGAATATATCTTCACCGTTTTCGCCATGCCAGTTGGGAGTTATTTCAAAGGCGGGATGACGCCAACCAACTTCACCACGTCGAACTATGACCGGGCCGCGCATAAAGGGACCGGAGCTTATAAAGTTGGTGGGAACTACGCCGCTAGCTTATTCCCCGGGCAAGAAGCCCATTCACACGGTTATTCGGACTGTGTCTACTTAGATCCGGTAGAACATAAAAAGATTGAAGAAGTCGGTTCCGCCAACTTCTTTGGTATCACGAAAGACAATACGTTCGTCACACCGAAGTCACCATCCATCTTGCCATCCGTCACGAAGTATTCGTTACTTTATTTAGCGGAACACAAATTTGGCATGCAGACCGAACAAGGCGACGTCTACATTGATGACTTAGACCGTTTCGCGGAAGCGGGCGCTTGTGGGACTGCGGCCGTAATTTCGCCAATCGGTGGTTTGGAACACAACGGCAAGTTACACGTCTTTTATAGTGAAACGGAAGTTGGCCCCGTTACTAAGCAGCTTTATGATGAATTAACTGGGATTCAATTTGGCGATCGCGAAGCGCCAGAAGGTTGGATTCAAAAAGTTGAACTCGATTAATTAAATATTGACTAATGATGCGAAGGACACTGGCTACGGCTGGTGTCTTTTTTTTGTAGTTTATCTAAAACATTCAGGAAAAGCTATCACTCATCATCAAAGACGACTAAACTAAAAGATAGCAGTTTAGAGAGAAGCGGGTGCAGAGATGGCGTTTGAACAATCCAAACAAGTAATTCAACAAATGGTCGCAGCGGGGGTGATTCCGGGGGCCAGCTATGCCGTGATGCATGGTCAAGCAATTCAAGCGGCGCAAGTGGGCGTGGCTCAGTTACAACCCACTGAAAAGCCGTTATGGCCGCATGCGCTATATGATTTGGCGTCCGTGACTAAAGTTGTCGGGACGACCACGTTGGCGTTACAACTCATGGCTGCGGGGCAACTCGATATTAAACGCCCGGTCCATGACTATTTACCAGCCTTCAAAAATCGACAGGTCACGATTTTAAATTTAATGACGCATACGAGTGGCCTGAGTGGTTATATTCAAAATCGAAACGCGTTACCGGCAGACCAATTATTGGCTGCCATTCAAGCGTTACCCGTAAGCGCGGCTAACTTGAATCATCGTGTCGTCTATACGGATTTAGGGCTAATCTTGACGGGCCTAATTATCGAACAATTGGTGGGAGAACCAATTCAGGATGCCATCACTAAACGGGTATTGACGCCCTTACAGCTACCGGATGCGACGTTTACGCCGCAATCAGCATTAGCGGTACCCACGACATATTCACCACAAGCGGGTTTACGCCAAGGGGTCGTCCATGATCCGAAAGCAGCTGTGTTAGGGGCCCACTGTGGTTCGGCGGGGTTATTTGCCAGCACCGCCGACTTAATTAAGTTCGCCCAATTAATGCTGGGCCAAATTGATGTGCCGACCGTCTTAGACCAAACCACGATTGCCAGTTTGTATCATGATTGGACACCGAATCATGAATTACGGCGGAGTTTTGGCTGGAATTTATGGCGGCGAGGTGAACAGCGGCCCCCGGTCATTTTTCACACGGGTTACACGGGCACGCTATTCATGCTCGACCGCCAAAGTCAGTCGGCGTTAGTCTTTCTATCCAACCGGGTCCATCCGACCGTGCGCAATAGTGAGTTCTTACCGGCACGGCGGCGATTGATTGCCGCGTGGTTGGCGGATACGGATAAATTTTAACTGAGCTGTAATTAATGGTGAATTTGGAATTGTCGTTGTGAGTCAGCATTGGAAATGTGGTACTACTTCGATATAATCGCGAAAGTAGTGATTAATTGGTCTGCTATCAGTAACTTGGTTGTGACGGGGAGGCTGATTGAAAATGGGTTCGAAGTTAAGCCATTTCTTTAGGTTGCGTTTTGGATGACTAATAGTGATAAGCTAGTTAGTTGTTGACGCACCAATATTTGAAAAGACTTTGTTGTCATATGTATGGCCATAAAAATAGAAAAAGGAAACGGGGGCTTGATGAAATTTTAACTTTATCAGGTGCTCGTTTTTGAGTTGAGTTCCAGCTTTTTTGCGTCAAATTGGGGGCGCTTTAATTTCAAATGACGCGTTGGTTCGCTGTATGACAGGCAATTAGTGAATTCCTCAAATAAACCGGTTTCACAACCGCTTTCATTTATGCTAAACTTTAACTATCAAAACTGAGTAGGAGTGTGTGCATTCAATGAGTGAACCTTATTTCTTAAAACCCGTTTTTCACGAAAAAATCTGGGGTGGTACTAAACTAAAAGATGATTTTGGCTATGATATTCCTAGTGATCATACTGGTGAATGCTGGGCCATTTCAGCACATCCCCATGGTCCTGCGACCGTTGAAAATGGGCCATATGCTGGCATGACGTTAGATGACGTTTGGGCACAACACCGCGATGTTTTTGGCAATGCCCAAGGCGACGTATTCCCATTATTGACGAAGATTTTGGATGCTAGTGAAGACTTATCTGTGCAAGTGCACCCCGACGATGCCTATGCGGCGAAACATGAACACGAACTTGGGAAGACTGAATGCTGGTATGTCATTGCGGCTGAACCAGGCGCAACCATGATTTACGGTCATTACGCCAAGAGTCGTGAACAATTGGCTGAATGGATCAACAACGGTGAATGGGACAAGTTATTACGCCGTGTGCCGGTTAAACCTGGCGACTTCTTGTATGTGCCATCCGGGACGATTCATGCCGTTGGTAAAGGTATCATGGTCTTAGAAACGCAACAAAGTTCTGACACGACTTATCGGTTATATGACTGGGACCGGGTCGACAAGACAACTGGTCAAAAACGTGAATTACACTTACAACAATCTATTGATACGACCAATGTCCCACATCAAGATCCCGACTTGGATATTACGGAAACTCAAGTGGGTGATGCCACGGTTACTAAATACGTGCAATCCCCATTCTTCGGGGTTTGGCAATGGCGTCTAACTGATGGCCAAGCAACGTTCAATCGTGGCAAAGCGCCATATACCTTGGTTTCAGTTTTAGATGGTCAAGGGAGCATCACCGTTGATGGGCAAGATTACCCATTGAAGAAGGGGGTCCACTTCATCTTGCCATTCGATGTTAAGCAATGGACCTTGAAGGGCGATTTACAAATCATCGCTTCAGAACCTGGTGAAAAAGCTTAATTAGTTCAACCCCTTAAATTATAAGGGCGAGTGATACGCGATGCTTGCGCGTATCACTTTTTTTGCCTAAAAAGCTGATTTTATCAGGTTAGTGTAATCGGTATCAAAAACAGGGTATTACAATTGGTTATGACTTTGAGGGCTTAACTAATTATTGGCGAACGTCTTTGCTTGTCGGTAGTAACTGTGTAAGATATATTGCAACTGGAAAGGTGGTAGTGATGATGTCAGTGCAACTTAAGCAAGTCGGTTCAGAAAGAATTCTCCCAGTGCCTAGTCATATCAAACCACGCGCGTCGGAATATGAAGTCTATCAAAATCGTGATGACCAACTAATCTATACGCCTAAAACAGTCAATATATTCTTAGATGATGCGTTTGCGGCGATGCATGATTTCACCCAAACTGAAGCCGTGAGCCATTTCAATCAGCGCGAGTGGCGTGTGATTAGACCCAAAATAATCGCATGGGGCCGGCTTGATTGTATGGATTAGTGATCATAAAAGAAACAGCTTTGGCGTTATTTTATGCAAATGCGATAATGTATGTATAAAATAGCGACAAATGATTTTGTGATTGGTTTGTGGTCAATCCCGAAATTACGACAAAATAACGCCCATCGAAGTTGATAATCATTCAACTTCGATGGGCGTCATTTTGTATGACTGAATGTTATGGTTTCACAACCACGTTTTTAGTCAAATCTTCAGTTAACTTATCCAAGGCATCAAAGTTACCGTCCGGATACTTGCGTAATAAGGATAGTTTTAAGATGCGCTTAGCTAAAGCTTCGTTGCGGGCAAGAATCGGGCCGTGGAAGTAGGAGCCAAAGGTGTTTTTGTAAATCACACCTTCCGTGGCATCCTGACCGTTATTCCCATTACCTTGCACCACTTTGCCGAGTGGGCGTTCGCCGTTACCGAGGAACGTGGTCCCGTTGTGGTTTTCAAAGCCGTAATACGTTTGGCCGGTTTCTTCGTTTTCAATCGTGATATTACCGATGAAACGATTGTGGTCTTGGCTCAACGTATAGTGGTCTAAAGCGCCGATGCCGGCAATCTTTTCACCGTCGGCCCCAATGTAGTAGTGACCTAACATTTGAAACCCACCACAAATGGCTAAAAAGGGGCCGCCGTTTTCGATATATTCGGTTAACGGCGCTTTTTTAGTTTGTAAGTCTTTGGAGACGATGGTTTGTTCATAGTCTTGACCACCGCCGAAGAGGACAAAGTCATACTTGTCGGGGTCAAAGGCATCATCCAAGCTAATCAAGTCAATGTCAATGGTGGCGTCAACGGCTTGGGCGTAGTAACGCATCGCCAAAATGTTACCGATATCGCCGTACGTGTTCATCAAATCACCATAGAGATGCGCTGCTTTTAAGGTATAGGTCATCTTAATTCATCCCCCCATCAATCAAACCTTGGCTGGCCAACTGTTTACGCAATTGGAGCATCGCCGTATAAGTGGCGACCACGTAAACTTGTTTGGTTGGGAGCTTTTGGATTTCGTCGGTCATGTTGGTCAAGTCGGGGACAATGGTTAACTTGTCTTCCGGCACGCCGGCGACTTTCAAGCGGAACGTAATGTCGCGATAGCGTTCACCACCACTAATGTAGGCGGGGACGTTCATCTTGGGCAAGTTTTCAAAATCGCCATCCCAAATCCAACTTGTGTCGATACCGTCGGCGTAGTTCGCGTTTAAGAGCGCAGCGAAAGAGAACGGCCGGTCATCGGTACTGATCATTTGTAAGACTTGGTTTAACCCGACTGGATTCTTTACCAAAATCAAGGTGACATCTTTATCACCAACATGGAAAATTTCTTGGCGACCAAAGACTTGTTCGTCGTTGTCGCTCAAGGCGTGGGCAATCTTCTTCGGATTGACGTCCATAAAGCGCCCCACGGCAAAGGCAGCCAGCGCATTATAAATATTATATTGGCCCCCAATATTTAAGTGCATCGCTTGACCGTTGATTTCAAAGTCTGACGAGGTGGGGGTCATATTTGTCAAAGCGTTGAGCTTATACGTGAGTTGTGGGCGTTCAAAACCACAATTTGGGCAATAATACTTGCCCATGTTGCTGTACGTCCGCGCGTGATAGCGCAAAATGTGTTGGCAATTCGGACATAACAAGCCATCCGTATTGGCGGGGGCTTGTTGGTCATGGTCGGCTTCGTAGTCGAATCCGTAATATAAAATTGGGTTCGGTAATTTTTTCGAGTTAAATAACGGTAAGTCCCCATTGGCAATAATGGTGGCTTCAGGTGCCAAGGCGACGCCGTCTAAAATCTTTTGATAAGTGGTATAAATTTCGCCATAGCGGTCCATTTGATCACGGAAGATATTCGTGAAAACAAACGCTTTGGGCGTAATATATTTTGTGACCATGATAACGTTAGCTTCGTCGACTTCTAAGACGGCCAAAGGTTTTTGGTGCGCTTTGGGGGCGGTCAGAAAAGTCGTGACGATGCCTTGTTTCATATTAGAACCACTGGGATTCGTCAAAATATCGGGGTATTGTTCCCGCAAAACCTTAACCGTTAAAGCGGTCGTTAAAGTCTTACCGTTAGTACCCGTGATGACGATGACGTCATAGTTTTTAGCGAGATGTTTTAAAATCGCTGGATCAAGTTTTAAGGCTAACTTGCCGGGGAGGGAACTACCCCCGCCGCGAAAGGTGTGTAAGAACCAGTACGCGGACTTACCCGTCCAAGTGGCCAATAGGCTGTTGATAGACATAGTTATTTGGACCCCTAACTGTTAAATTCGTGGCACGGACACTTGGTCCTACTCTTAAGGTATTTTATACTGAACGCTCTTAAAAGAAAAGCGATTCTATCGCAACGACGACCGTTTTATGAAATGATTAATGAGTTTTCACAACTCACAGCTGAAATTCACGGGCAAATCAGCTATAATTGATTAGAAATGTGTAAAAAAAGGGGACCGAGCAATTTGGCACAGTTATTTTTCCGATATGGCGCGATGAACAGCGGTAAAACCATCGAAATTTTGAAAGTGGCCCATAATTATGAAGAACAAAACAAGTCCGTGATTATTATGACGAGCGGCTTAGATAATCGCGATGGCGTCGGCTATGTTGCGAGCCGCATTGGCTTAAAACGCGAAGCGATTCCCGTTTTTGATGAGACCGACGTTTTTGAGGTCGTCAATCATACGAATCCGGATGCGGCCTGTGTCTTAATCGACGAAGCCCAATTTCTAAAGAAGCATCATATTTTAGAATTGGCCCACATTGTTGACGACTTGAAGATCCCAGTCATGACTTTTGGCCTGAAGAATGATTTCCGTAACGAATTATTCGAAGGTAGTAAATACTTGTTACTGTATGCTGATAAGATTGAAGAGATGAAGACGATTTGCTGGTTCTGCCGCAAAAAAGCCATCATGAACTTGCGCTTCCACGATGGTAAGCCAGTTTATGAAGGCGAACAAGTACAAATTGGGGGCAATGAAGCTTATTACCCCGTTTGCCGTCGTCATTACTTCTATCCGCCGAAATTAACAAAGTGAGGAATTAACGATTTATGGATAAGTTTTTTGATAAATTACAAGCCGTCGCCGACCGGTATGAAGAACTCGGCGAACTGTTGAGTGATCCGGAAGTTATCGCGGATAGCCAACGGTTCATGAAGTTATCCAAAGAAATGGGTAACATTCGTGAAACGGTTGAAAAATACAACCAATATAAAGATGTCACCAGTCAAATCGACGAAAACAACGAATTGTTGCACGAAAAGTTAGACGATGATATGAATGCGATGGTCAAAGATGACCTTAAAAACTTGAATGCTGAAAAGGATGATTTGGAACATGAAATCACCTTATTAATGTTGCCACAAGACCCTAACGATGATAAAAACATCATCATGGAAATCCATGGGGCCGCTGGTGGGGACGAAGCGAGCTTGTTTGCCGCCGATTTATTCAACATGTATTCTAAGTATGCTGAAAACCAAGGCTGGAGTGTCGAAGTCGCTGACCGCAACGAAACTGAAGTTGGTGGGTTCAAAGAAATCGTCTTGATTATTTCGGGGAATAAAGTTTATTCTAAACTGAAATATGAAAGTGGCGCCCACCGGGTTCAACGGGTCCCAGTCACGGAATCCGCTGGTCGGGTGCATACGTCTACGGCGACCGTCGGGGTCATGCCAGAGGCCCAGGATGTCGATATCGATATCAACCAAAAAGATATTCGGACCGATGTCTTTCGCTCATCTGGTGCCGGTGGTCAGCATATTAACAAGACGTCTTCCGCGGTCCGGATGACCCACTTGCCAACCGGGATCGTCGTGTCGATGCAAGACCAACGTTCACAACAACAAAACCGGGCCAAAGCGATGGAAATCTTACGCGCCCGGGTCTACGACTATTACCAATCACGGGAACAAAACGAATATGATTCTGAACGGAAATCGGCCGTTGGTACCGGGGACCGGTCTGAACGCATTCGGACGTATAATTTCCCACAAAACCGGGTTACTGACCATCGGATTGGCTTAACGTTAAATAAGCTTGACCGGGTCATGAACGGTGAATTAGGTGAAATTATCGATGCGTTAGTCTTAGCGGATCAAACTAAGAAAATCGAGCAATTATCTAATGACTAACCGGCCGAATCAGCCGACGTATTTTGAAGCCCAGCAATGGGCTTCTTTTTGTCTAAAAGCGGCGGCGTTACCAACCGATAGTGCCCGATTCTTATTGCTAGGCATTACGCAGCTCGACCAAACTCAGCTGTTAATTCATTATCGCGACCGGTTACCAACGACACAATGGCAAGCCTTTGCCATGGCCATTGACCGCGTCGTCGCTGGTGAACCGGCGCAATATGTACTCGGCCGCGCGCCATTTTACGGCTTAGAATTGACCGTCAATCCAGCCGTGCTCATTCCACGAGTGGAAACTGAAGAGTTGGTGGATTGGGTCTTGACCGATGCGACCGGGCAGGCGGCCGAAAAAGTGCTCGATGTCGGTACTGGTTCTGGGGCGATTGCCTTAGCACTTAAACATGAGCAACCGACATGGCAAGTGACGGCCAGCGATATTTCAACGGACGCCTTAGCAGTCGCCCGCGGCAATGCCGAACGCTTAGGAATAGCGGTCGACTTTCATCAAAGTGATTTACTCGCACAAGTGCCGGCGACGCGCTATGATGTGATTGTCAGCAATCCACCGTATATCGCGACGACCGAAAAGCCGGCGATGGATGCCAACGTCATTGATTACGAACCGCACTTAGCGTTATTTGCCGACCACGCCGGTTTAGCCCTCTATGAGCAACTGGCGCAAACGGTCCAGGCGCACTTAGCGGACCATGGCCGGCTCTATTTAGAGTTCGGCTACCATCAAGGCCCACAAATTAAACAGCTCTTTCAACAAGCCATCCCAGCCGCCGAAGTCACGCTCCGCCAAGACATGGCCGGCCACGACCGCATGTTACGTATTAGCTTGTAGGAACTTGCCGCCGATGGTTCTGCGCGGTGGTGCGCCGTGGGGTAGACCTGGGGCCAAAGTGCGGTCCCCAGGGCGCTTTGGTGCCTGACCAAAATTCGCTGTCAGTCACCAAAGTCGACCCCGACAAGCTGTTGGCCAAAAACGCCAACAACTTGTCGCGACACGGCGCACCACCGCGCAGAACCACCGGCTCGTGTCAGCAACGCGTGTTAATGGGCATACCCATACTTGATTGGTATTGGTGAACAAGCGATTGTGTGGGCTGTCAGGCATACGGTGCAGTAGTTAACGATTAGGCTCTGAAGGATGGTGCCCAACGTTAAAATTGTGACACTACTTAATTGAGATTAAAGTAAATAAATTAGATATGATTGTGATGATAGTCGGAAGCCAGTTGCCCGGGCGTGGTGTCGATGTCCTTAGCGGGTGTTTTTTAGCCGCTTAGGACATGCGCCGTGTTGGTAGACTTGTGGTTTTTGCAGGGCTGCCAACCGCTCTGGAGACCGCTTTTTGGCTCCAGAGGTGTGCCACCACGTGCGGGCAACTGGCTGGAGACGGCAATCAAGAACAATCGTCATACCAAAGAAGGATTGATAACGATTATGGAAACTAAAGTATTCAAATCAAATGAGGTGGCCGCCGCGGCGAAATTGATTGCTGCCGGTGAGTTGGTCGCTTTTCCGACTGAAACGGTGTACGGCTTAGGGGCCGATGCAACCAATGTCGCCGCTGTTAAACAAGTATATGTGGCGAAAGGGCGGCCGAGTGATAATCCGTTAATCGTCCACGTCGCGGATGTGGCGACGGTCGAACGGTTTGCACAGCCCTTAAGTGCAGCTGCTCAGAAATTGATTAAAGCCTTTTGGCCCGGCCCATTGACGATGATTTTTAATTTGCAGCCCGGGGCCTTGGCGCCGGAAGTGACTGGTGGTTTAACAACGGCGGCTTTTCGTAACCCAAATAATGAAGCCACGTTGAACTTGATTCGTGAAGCCCACACGCCAATTGTGGGGCCATCGGCGAATACGTCTGGGAAACCTAGCCCAACGACGGCGGAACATGTGTTGCATGATTTGAACGGCAAGATTGCCGGCATCTTAGATGATGGTGCGACCCAAGTTGGGGTAGAATCGACTGTCTTAGATATGTCTGGCGACCAACCCGCTATCTTGCGGCCCGGGGCAGTGACCGCCGAAGCGATTGAAGCAGTCATTGGTGAAACGGTACTGACGGAACAACATCATGTTGGTGCTACCGAAGTTCCGAAGGCGCCCGGGATGAAATACAAACATTATGCGCCGAACGCACAAGTTTATATCGTGGATCAACCGACCGATTGGCCCGCCGCATTAAAATGGGCGGCTAGTCAAAGCGTGCCGATGGGTGTCATGGCGACTGATGATATTTTGCTTAACAATCAGTTACCCGCCAATTGCGAACAATTCTCGCTCGGAACTGATGTAAAGTCCGCCAGTCGCGAACTTTTTGCCGGCTTGCGGCATTTTGATACTGAGACTGAAATTAAAGATATCTTATGCTCAGCTTTCGAAAACAAAGGATTAGGCGCGGCCTACATGAATCGGCTAAATAAGTCTGCCGGCCAGACCCATTTTAGTGTATAATAATTGCAATCGGGAAAACCCGAATGTTGTCACTTCGAAATGGAGGAGAATTATTCATGAGTTACCAAGAACAAGATCCAGCAGTTTGGAGCGCCATTAGTAAGGAACAAGCGCGTCAACAACATAATATTGAGTTGATTGCGTCAGAAAATATCGTTTCTAAAGGCGTCCGGGCCGCACAAGGCAGTGTTTTAACGAACAAGTACTCTGAAGGCTACCCTGGTCATCGTTTTTATGGTGGTAATGAATTTATCGACCAAGTCGAACAACTCGCGATTGACCGCGCCAAGGAATTGTTTGGTGCCGAATATGCGAACGTTCAACCACACTCGGGTTCTCAAGCTAACGCGGCGGCTTATATGGCCCTCATCCAACCGGGCGACCGTGTGATGGGGATGTCCTTAGATGCTGGTGGGCATTTGACCCACGGCTCTAGTGTTAACTTCTCTGGTAAACTGTATGATTTCCAAGGTTACGGCTTAGACCCTGAAACCGAAGAATTAGACTATGATGCCATTTTGGCGCAAGCTAAGGAATTTCAACCAAAATTGATTGTGGCGGGGGCGTCAGCATACAGCCGCATCATTGACTTCAAGAAGTTCCGCGAAATTGCGGATGAAGTGGGGGCCTTACTCATGGTTGATATGGCCCATATCGCTGGGTTAGTGGCGGCCGGGTTACATCCAAGTCCTGTACCATATGCCGATGTCGTTACGACAACGACCCATAAGACTTTGCGGGGACCCCGTGGTGGGATGATTTTAGCCAAGGAACAATACGGCAAGAAAATCAATTCGGCGGTCTTCCCAGGCAACCAAGGTGGTCCTTTAGATCACGTCATTGCCGGTAAAGCGGTGGCATTAGGCGAAGACTTACAACCGGAATTCAAAGTGTACGCCCAACAAGTTATCGACAATGCCAAAGCCATGGCCGCCGTCTTTAACGATTCAGATGTCGTGCGGGTCATTTCTGGTGGGACCGATAACCATTTGATGACTTTAGATGTGACGAAGTCCGGGTTAAATGGGCGCCAAGTTCAAGATTTATTGGACACGGTTTACATTACGACGAACAAAGAAGCGATTCCTAACGAAACTTTAGGGGCCTTTAAGACTTCTGGAATTCGGTTAGGGACGCCAGCAATTACGACGCGCGGTTTCGATGAAGCTGATGCGGCTAAAGTTGCGGAATTAATTTTACAAGTTTTAAATGATCCTGAAAATCAAAGTAATTTAGATGACGTTAAAGCGCAAGCGATGGCTTTGACGGCTAAACATCCAATTGATGTTGACTAATAAGTAAGCGAAAGTCGTCTGCTGGACGGCTTTTTTGCTGACTGTAACGCGTCGTTGTAAAGATTGGTGAAGTTGATTATTGCCGCAGTTGGCCGACCGTAATTCCAGCGTTCTGGGACCGGTCCAAGCCTGAGAAGCGGTCTTGGACTTCGCTTTTGAGCCTGAAATCCAAGTCTCAAAAGCGTCCGTGGTGTAAACGGGCTAAAAACGGCCGAACTAGTGGCACTTGCACGGCAACTGCCATTGCGACTGACTCATAACTGAATTGAGCTTGTAATGAGCCAAAGTAGTACTATTCCAATGTATGCGCAAAAACGGGGATTAATCGGTACTTCAGTTAATATGGTCGTGGTTGGTCTGCTGATTGGAAATCGGGTCGCAGTTAAAGTAGTTTTACCGACGCTTGGAAAAAATTCGTCACAACTTTGTGAATTGTCTGTGTGATGATTATTTTCATGAAAGAACAGTTAGAAATATTATTTTAAATATATTAAACCGTTTTATCGCCAAAAAGCCGAACTTTAATTGTGCAAAATGCGATATTCTTGCGGCGGTCCCGAAAGAGTCACAACACCAATACGGACGATGGACAAAAATATTCGGAAACGCTGACGAAAAAACGTTACTTTTCAATGACTAATCCGCAAGAGGTCTAGTTTTTTCACGATAAATTAGCTACAATAGAAAGAAATCACTAAGGAGCGTGCACAGTAACATGGGTAAGTTTGAAGTATTGAATCATCCGCTCATTCAACATAAGTTAACAATTATTCGGGAAAAAGATTGCGGGACGAAGGTCTTCCGCGAAATGGTCAACGAAATTTCAACGTTGATGGCTTATGAAGTTTCCCGCGATATGCCTTTGAAGGATATCGAAATTGAAACGCCAATCACCAAGACGACGCAAAAGACGTTGGCTGGTAAGAAAGTGGCGATTGTGCCAATCTTACGGGCTGGCTTAGGTATGGTCGACGGGTTCTTAAACATGATTCCCGCCGCTAAAGTTGGTCACGTCGGCATGTACCGTGATGAAAAGACGTTAAAACCCGTGGAATACTTTGTGAAATTACCAAGCGATATTTCCCAACGGCAATTATTCGTGGTTGATCCAATGTTAGCCACGGGTGGTTCCGCGATTATGGCGATGGATATGTTGAAGAAACGTGGCGCAAGTAACATTAAGTTCATGTGCTTAGTGGCCGCTCCAGAAGGCGTTAAAGCGCTCCAAGCTGCGCACCCAGATATCGACATCTACACGGCCGCCCTCGATGACCATTTGAATGAAGATGGCTACATCGTTCCTGGTTTAGGCGATGCTGGTGACCGGTTATTCGGGACTAAATAAGTTATTTGAAAACAACTACTGCTCGTATTTGGCGAGAGTAGTTGTTTTTTTGTTGAATACAAATTGTTGGGTTTGCCGCTGCTGACTGACCGTAATTCCAGCTGCCATGGGGACCGGTTCAAGCCTGAGGAACGTCTTGGACCTCGCTTTTGAGCCTGAAAGCAAGTCTCAAAAGGCGTCCGTGGTGTAAACGGGATGAAAATCAATCCCGTTAACGCCACCCACATGGCGGCTTCCATTACGGTCAGCCAGCAGCTGAATAACTTTTACAATCACAAGCGAGGTCGGCGAGTCGATTTTGAGTTCGAAAAATAGTGGCTGATATTGTCAGTGACGCAACTCCAGCAGGGGATATGGCAGGACTTGCTGACGAACTGCTCATGTGAAGCAGGTACAATTAATTGATAATGCCTGATTGTTGTATATTCTGGTGAAGATAGGGAATACGGCTTGCATACATACTTTCAAAGCTTATTGTGTCATAAAGGCTTAGTTTATTGTTATGAACGTATTATGAAAGGGATGAAATGGATTTATATAAAGATAATTGTTAAAAATTGTTCGTATCATTGGTTCATTCAAGTAACCGTAAAGCTTTAAATAACAATATTTAGCCATGTTTTTAACAACCATGACTGGAATTAACGGGCAACTTTAGATATTTAACAGATTTTTATTTTTATCGTAAAAGAAAAAGGTTATAATATTCGTTGAAAAGAAAGGAAGTATTATTGATGCAAACTTCAAAGAAATTAGTTTCAGGTTTATTAGCTACGGTTACGGCCGTTTCCTTATTCGCCCCCGTAGCCTTAGGTTCAAATAACTCCACGGCCGATGTGGCCCAAGCTGCCACAACTTCCGTTAGCTTAAAGGCTAATGGGGTTAACAGCAGTGCTAAGACGGTCACTGGGACCGCTACTAAGGGTGCGACCGTTACGGTTTACGCTAAGGCTGGTGCTAAGAATGCCCGGGCCGGGAAGAGCAAGATTGCTTCAGCGACCGCATCAAAGAAGACTGGTAAGTTCACGGTCAAATTACCAAAGACTTACAAGAAGGGTACCAAGTTATACGTTTATGCCACTTCTGGCAAGTACGCTTATAGCTACCGCATCTTAACGGTTACGGCTGCAGCTACTAAGAAGACTACGACGACTAAGAAAACGACGACTACTAAAAAATCAACGTCAACCACGTCATCAAAGTCAACGAGTACCTCAGTTAGTTTAACCACTAATGCCGTAACTAGCAGTGCCAAAACGGTTACTGGGACCGCCACTAAAGGCGCTACTGTAACGGTTTACGCTAAGGCTGGTGCTAAGAACGCCCGCGCTGGAAAGAGCAAGATTGCTTCTGCAACGGCTTCAAAGACGACTGGTAAGTACACCGTTAAATTACCAAAGACTTACAAGCAAGGCACTAAGTTATATGTCTACGTTACTTCAGGCAAGTACGCTTACATGTACCGCATTGTTACCGTAACGGCGCCAGCTGCTAAGAAGACGACGACTAAGACCACAACTGCTAAAAAAGACTATGGTACGGGTAGCAGCTTAACTGGAACTTGGAAGTCATCAAGCTATAAAGGCTACTACACGAAGTGGAACTTAACGAGTGGTAAGAAGATCACCGTTAAGCGTTACAAGTCTGGTGCCGCTACTAAGACCTTGATTTCAGGGACTTACACGGCCAGCTCAAGCAACAAGCACTTATGGAAAGTTAACATCAAGAACGGTAGCAAGAAAGAAACAGTTTACTTCCGCTTCTTGAGCAGCAGCAAGTTCTACATGGTCAACAGCAAGAACCAACGCGTCAAGGAAAACCTTGGCCAAGGCGCTGCTTACTTCACGTTCAACAAAGTTACCACCTCAAGCACGGTTAACTTCTAAAGTTAAGCCAATCGCTTCGGAAACGGTCCGCAAATCTTGTCAGTCCGACAAGGTGGCGGACCGTTTTTTCTTGTTTGGTAAAATTGATATTGCCGTTGTGAGTCAACAGCAATTCCAGTAGCCGTGGCGACCGGTTCGAGCCAAAGAGCGGTCTCGAACCTCACTTTGAAGCTCGGCCAGACCCGCCAATCTTCAAAGATGTCGGTGCCGTAAGTCCGGCAAAAAGCGGCCGAACTAACGGCACTTTCACGGCAACTTCCATTGCTGCTGACTCACAACTAAATTGAGCTTACAATGAGAAAACGTGGTGCCGCTTTGAGTAATTGAGAAAATTATTATTAATTGGTCTTATCAGTAGCTGGGATGTGTCGGGGATACTGATTGCCGATTATCGGTAACGAAAACACGATGTCGAGCGCGTCATTTCATATGACTAACTGAGAATAAAAAAGCGTTGCCGAAGATGTCATTAGGTCAGGTCTATCACAAATAACGTTAAGAGGCCTTTCCTGATGTTGGTTATTGTCACCCGAGTATACGCACAACAGTTATCGGCAAACGACCAGAATTAAGAAAGTACCACGTTAAGCCGTAGCGGTTTTTAAAGGGGGCAACTAGGTACCGCGCTGATATAGTTGTGAAAATAGTGGTCAATTGTTGGTTGAATACTCACGTGTTGAATAAATAAATGATAACCACATTAGATTGTTAGGTCACCCTTAATCAACCCTTTCCCGGTTTAGCTAACCATGTTACAATTAGTTCATAAATTCACATAACGTGAAATTACATTGGAGGAATGACAGATGAAAACACGTGCAATCACCGCCATGACGACGATTGTCATGCTAACGTCGGGCTTAGTTGGGTGTGGGAACTCAAATACGACGAAAAAGAGTAGTAGCAGTAGTACGACGAGCAGCAAAAAGACAGCGGTTACTTCGGGGGCGTCGAAGACCCAATACTCGTCAATGAAAGACTTAAAATCCAAGTATGATGTGATCATCATCGGGGCTGGGGGCGCTGGGATGTCAGCGGCTTTAGCGGCTAAAGAAAAGGGCTTAAAACCCGTTATCTTGGAAAAGATGCCAGTTGCCGGTGGGAATACGTTGAAGGCGTCATCGGGGATGAACGCTTCCGAAACATCCGTGCAAAAGAAGGCCGGTATCAAAGATTCCAACGAGAAGTTTTATCAAGAGACGTTGGCGGGTGGTCACGGGACTAACGATAAAAAGATGCTACGGTTCTTTGTGAACCATTCCGCAAGTGCGGTTGATTGGTTGGACTCAATGGGCATCAAACTCACTAATCTAACCATTACTGGTGGGATGAGTGTCAAACGGACCCATCGCCCAGCGGATGGTTCAGCAGTCGGTGGTTACTTAGTCAGTGGATTGCTTAAAAATGTGAAGAAGCAAGCCATTCCGATTTACGTTAACGCCGATGTCACGAAAATCAACGAAAGTGCTGGTAAAGTGTCGGGGGTCAAAGTGACCTTTGACCAAGATAAGACTAAGACGATCAGTTCCAAGGCCGTTATCGTGACGACCGGGGGCTTCGGTGCTAGCAAGGCGATGATCAAGAAATATCGGCCGGACCTCGTTAAATACGTGACGACCAATCAAGCTGGGAGTACCGGTGATGGGATTAAGATGATTACCGCGCTCGGCGGTTATACCGTGGATATGAATAAGATTCAAATTCATCCAACGGTTTACCAAAAGCCACCATACTTAATTGGTGAAGCGGTGCGGGGTGAAGGTGGCATCTTGGTTAACCAAGGTGGCAAACGTTTCACTAACGAGATGGGAACGCGCGATGTCGTTTCAGCAGCCATTAACAAGCAAGCCGGCAAAGATGCTTATGTCGTCTTCGATGGCGGTGTTAAAAAACGTGTGACGGCGATTAACCAGTATGAAAAGAAAAAGATGGTCGTCAGTGCCGATACGGTGGCCGGCTTAGCTAAGAAGTTAGACATGGATGCTAGCACGTTGCAAGCGACCATGAAAACTTGGAATGACGATGTTAAGGCTAAAAAAGATACGGCCTACAAACGGACGACGGGGATGGACCATCAACTTAATACACCGAAGTATTATGCCATCAAAGTGGCCCCCGGGATTCACTACACGATGGGTGGCGTTAAGATTAATCCGCAAACTGAAGTGTTGAAGAAGTCGGGCCAAACGATTCCGGGGCTATATGCGGCTGGGGAAGTTACCGGCGGCCTACATGGTGATAACCGAATTGGCGGGAACTCGATTGCCGAAGTGGTTATTTTTGGTCGGCAAGCCGGGACGCAAGTTGCTAAGTATATCAAATAGGGTCAGCATAATTTGATGGTGGCGCACATTGGTCACGGGACGCTTAGTGATATTTTGGGCCGATCCGACACGCTATAATGGTAGAAACTTTTATTTTTGCTTATAAATTTGTTTGACTAACGGCCTAACTATGGCCTCATATCGACGCATAACGGTCGTAATACATTCATTCGGCAAAATTAATATAAGCGCTTGAGTTTTTCTTTCCATTATATAGGGCCCAATTGTTTGGGAAATCAGGTAAATAAGTTAACTTAGATTGTTGACAAGTTATCGGGTAACGAGTATTCTAAATTCAATTAAACAGTTCCTTTAATTTAGCTCAGAGAGGCTGAAAAGGATTCGGACGTTCCCCGGCTACGGGTGAACGTTATTCGGACAGACCAGCCACTTTGAGTGGGGGCCTGTCTTTTCTTTTGGAAAAAATATCAAAGGGGTGCGTTATGCAGAAGAAAACGGCGTTTCATAATGATGATGTCGTCTTAGATATTCATGATCGACCGAAATTTGGTAGTTGGTTAGGGCTTTCGATTCAGCATTTATTTTCCATGTTTGGCTCAACCGTCTTAGTGCCAATCTTAGTCGGTTTGAATCCGGGGATTGCGTTATTCAGTTCCGGGGTCGGGACGTTAATGTATATTTTAATTACCCGGCATAAAATTCCCGCGTATATGGGGTCCAGCTTTTCATTCATCGTGGTCATGCAGTCGTTAATGAAGACGGCCGGCTATCCCGCGATTGCCCAAGGGACGATCGCCGTCGGGTGTGTTTACTTATTAGTGAGCTTATTAGTTACCTTGATTGGTTCCGACTGGATTGACAAAGCTTTACCACCGATTGTCGTGGGGCCGATTGTCATGGTTATCGGGTTGTCATTAGCTGGAACTGCGGCTAAAGACGCCACGATGAACAATAACGTCTACGATTTACGCTACTTTGCGGTTGCGATGATTACGATGATTTTAACGGTCATCTTCAATATGTATTTACGCGGCTTTATGAGCTTAGTGCCGATCTTATTAGGAATCGTTAGTGGCTATATTGTCGCCGTTTTGTTTGGCGTCGTCAACTTTACGCCAGTCATGCAAGCCAAATGGTTCGCGTTACCCGATTTTCAAATTCCATTTTTAACCTATCATCCGGGAATTTATTGGGGGGCCATCATCAGTATGGCACCAATTGCGTTTGTCACCATGTCCGAGCACATGGGGCATATTATGGTACTGAATAAATTAACGAAGCGGAATTTCTTTAAAGATCCCGGTTTGAACCACACCTTAGCTGGGGATGGGACCGCTTCAATTATTGCCGGTTTCGTCGGGGGCCCGCCCGTCACATCTTACGGTGAAAATATTGGGGTGCTTGCTATCACGCGGGTTCATAGTATTTATGTCTTAGCAGGGGCGGCCTTTTTTGCCATTATCTTTAGTTTCGTTGGCAAGTTGTCCGCGTTAATTCAAAGTATTCCGTCACCAGTTATTGGTGGGGTCAGTTTCTTACTTTTCGGGGTCATTGCTTCCAGTGGGATGCGGATTTTAATTGATAATAAAATTGATTTTAATCAAAAGCGGAATTTAATGATTGCTTCGGCTGTACTCGTTATCGGAATTGGTGACGCCTATTTACAAATTAATAGCTTCACGTTTAGTGGCTTGGCGGTCGCTACCGTGTTAGGAATCACAATGAACTTAGTGCTACCAAAGACGGCGGTTAACGAGAAGTAAGCACCAATAAAAAATGTAAAAGGTAGATTGCAAATTTAATCCGAATTTTTGGACAAATTGTTCAGCATAA